>JARFRG010000194.1 GCA_029287375.1 Boseongicola sp.
CTTCACTACGACCAGATCCACGCCCTTGCGGCTGCTGGCAAAGCGATCTTTTGCGAAAAACCGATTGATCTGTCGTCCGAACGCGCTGCCGAATGTCGCAAAGCGGTCAAAGCCGCTGGTGTTGGCTTTTTCACGGCCTTCAATCGCCGCTTTGATCCAAATTTCGCACATCTTCAGGCACAACTTGCCGCCGGAGCGATCGGCGCGCCGGAAATCGTCGTCATCACCTCGCGCGACCCATCCCCGCCTCCGATCAGCTACATCAAGCAATCTGGCGGCCTGTTTCGCGACATGATGATCCATGATCTGGATATGGCGAGATTTATGCTTGGCGAAGAGCCGATCGAGGTCTTTGCAACGGGCGCCTGTCTGGTCGACACATCGATCGGAGACGCGGGCGACATCGACACGGCTGCGGTTACTTTGAAAACTGCCTCGGGCAAGATCTGCCTGATCAACAATTCGCGTCGCGCGACCTATGGCTATGATCAACGGGTCGAAGTTCATGGCGCGACCGGCATGCTCAAAGCTGCAAACAAGCTTGAGAATCTCGTTGAAATCGCAGGTGAAACTGGATTTACCACCGCACCGAACAAGCACTTCTTTCTGGAACGCTATGCCGATGCCTATGTCGCGGAAATGGAGGCGTTCGTCACCGCAATTGCCTCCGGCACCCCTCCAAATCCAGGCATTGACGATGGTGTTGCGGCCCAACGTCTTGCCGACGCCGCGGCGCGATCATTTGAAACGGGTCAGCCCGTGCGGCTTACCTGATTTCGCGGCCCCTGACATTCGGGTCTGTTTTTCAGGATGAATTGTAGGAGATAGCCGACGATGCCGCTGCCATCCGACTGGCCCGGCGTCGTCATCGCAACGGGCGCGGATGCATTAGCCACTTCAGTCGTTATCGCTCAGACCGGCCCCTGCGCCGCTCAGCCGGCTCGCTTCGGTCGAAGGCGCATAGGTGCGCTGCGCAAACGCTGACAAGGCCACGTAGGTTTCGCAATCCACCTGGGCGCGGAAGCCGACGTTAACCTGTGTTAAGCCGCGCGCTTTTCTGTCGATGAAGGCAATGTCAGCACGCGGTGGGACCGTAACCCCCGCGGGGCCAATCGCAAAACAGGCGCCCTCGATATCAATCGCTCCGTCCGGCCACGACAAGGTCAGCGACTGTTTGTGCTGCTCGGACCACCAGCTTGCAAAAGGCAGCAGCAAGAGCGGCGCGATCACATCGCGCGACGACAGGCTGACCGGCGTGACTGCACCGTCACAGATCGCACAGCCCAAGGATATCGCACACCGACTCGCGTCGCCCAAAACGCCTGCGTTCAACGCAAACTCAAGAGCCTTCGCCCCCGGCAATCCACGCGCCTCAAGCCATCGCACCGCCTGCCCGGCCTCTTCGGTCAGGCCCCACTCAAACCCCGCGCCGCGCGCCGCCTTGCGCGCCAATGCCTCGATTTCGTTCAATGACCAAAGCGCCGTCATTGCACTGGCCCGTCCAGCGCTGGAAGCGTCCAGTCGTCCGCGTCTTCAAACGCCAGATCCTGCGGAAACGGCGCGTTTTGAAACATGTTAACGCGCACCCAACGATCCGAGCGCGGATCGAAATGGCAGGCGCCAAAGAAACTCAGCTTTGCGCGCAAAAGATCAATCGGCAACATGTCTGCTGCAATAGTGTTGTCCCGAATTTCAGCATAGGGATACCGCGCCGCAATCTGCGCCCGACGCGCGATGTGACGGTGTTCCGGGTGCTGCATCAAGAACGAGCCAAGTGTTTCAGCATCATCGCGCAACAACAACGCAGCATAGAGCAAAGCCGCATCTCGACCCGGCCCAAGCGGTTGTTCATAATCGTTAAGATCCCCGTCTGCGCGTTCGCCCAATCGCGGCTCAAGTTTTTCCTCGGACACGTACCAGACCCGCGCCTGAGATGCCCCGACCGTCCAGTCGATTGCCAGCGCCCAACCAAAAAAATCCTCCAGAATTGACCGTAGCCGCGCTAAAGTCATTGCCCCGTCAATGCGCATTTGCGGCGCTTCATCCGCAGACATGCAATCCGAAAGCCCGTCCACCAACGCCGGGTAAGGCTCAAAAAGAAGCGAGACCAACTGCTCTTGACCCTCACTGGAAAGTGCCGTTTCTGCCCAGACCCAAAGCCGATCCCAGGGTCGTATTGCGTGAAAATCAAATCCAGAAAGAAAATCAAGTAGTGCATCTAAGTCACTGCAAAGGCGCACTGATTTTAGTGTTTGAATCTCATGGTTTGACCGCGAAAAACCCGCACTTTTGCGCGCCCGACGCACGAAACTGACAAAGCGCTGCGCGGTATCGTGATCCACACTCGCGACCGATCTCACCCGCGCCAAAGCCTCTTCGCGCGCGCCAATCCAATTGTTCAACAAGATCGGGTGATTGATCAAAAACGGTGCCATCCCAAGCCCTGTCGAGTTCCCAATCCCAAAACATCGACGCAACGGTCCCTCAAGCGAAACAGCCGTAGCTGGCGCGCGCATACGTGCCATATGCTCGACCAAATCCATAACGAACGCGCGAATAAGGTAAACCGTCAGCATCTCGATCTGAAACGGGGCAAGAAACTCATCGCGCGCACAAGTGGCCTCGCGGTCTGCAGCACCCAGTTTTCCCGACCCATAAACTGCCGTTGTGCGCATCAAATAGCCAACGTCCGTCACCGTTCCGAGATCCGGCTGCGTACCTTTGGCAAGGCATTCAACGACATAATCCCAAAGACGCGCAGATCGGTTTGCCCGACTGACACTCAACTCCTTCTGCGTGACACGGCCGGCCTCCTGGCGTGGTATGTTTTTGGAAAGCCTATCAATATCAGATGCTTCCGGTATGCCGTCAAACAAAGTGAAGGTGGCATCCCACTCGGTCGCGATCACCCGATCGGATCGCTTTTCCGCAGGAAGATCATTGGCAAAGGCAATCAATGAATAACTGCGCGTTGGGCTATGCGCGCAATAGACCGCGACGCCCACGCCATTGCGGTCGATATCGAAAACCCGCGTCTCAAAACGCCATCGCTCGGACTTCAGACGTCGCAAAAGCACCCGCATGAATGACAGTCGAGACTGGTGAAAAGACCCCATCCGCTCAAGGCGCATGACGACCTCGGGGCGGCGAAGCTTGACCTTTCTTAACTGCTGTTTTTCCATCCTGGCGCTATCCTGTGACCCAATCAAACGAAGCCAACTTCTACTGTGGTGTAAAGTTGTCCCGGAAAAAGCGATACCAATTGCCGCCCATCAACCCGGCCACCTCGTCGGCGTCGAAACCTTGAGATTTCAGGCCAGCCTCGATGTTTCCAAAGTGTCGATTGTCTTCAAACCACTCCGGCATCGGTGGGAAACCCGGCGCACTTGCCGATCCCTCGCCATAGTCGATGTCCTTGGACCATCGCCCGACCCGCATCCATTCAACCACGCTGTCGGGCTGATCCTGACACAAATCTGACCCGATCCCAAAGTGTTCAGCCCCGAATTTTTCCGCCGTGCGCGCAATCATTTCGCTAAAGGCTTCGATCGTGCAAAGGGACTTGTCCTTCAAGTGATGAGGGTACAGCGAAAACCCCATCATGCCGCCATTTTCCGTCACCGCGCGGATGACGTCATCGCGTTTATTGCGCAATGCAGGCTGCCAGGAATGCGGGTTTGCATGGGTGATCGTGATGGGGCGCGCGGACGCATCCGCGGCCTCGATGGTGGAACGGTCCGCCGAATGGCTCATGTCCACCACCAGGCCAACGCGGTTCATTTCGCGGATCACCTGACGCCCCATGCGCGTCAGTCCGGGGTCTTCAGCCTCGTAGCAACCCGTCGCTAAAAGCGATTGATTGTTATAGCTAAGCTGCATGAAACGCGCGCCAAGTGTGTGCAATATCTCGACCAGCCCAATGTCGTCCTCGATGGGGCTAGGATTTTGAAATCCAAAGAAAATTGCAGTTTGATCATTTGCCTTCGCGCGGTCAATATCTTTGGC
The DNA here is from genome assembly GCA_029287375.1 of Boseongicola sp. Taxonomy (GTDB): domain Bacteria; phylum Pseudomonadota; class Alphaproteobacteria; order Rhodobacterales; family Rhodobacteraceae; genus Boseongicola. Next base: position 4,006 of record JARFRG010000194.1, read on the forward strand.
TGACTGTCCCTTGGTGATCAGGTCCGGGTGCAGGTCAAACCACCGATTCCATGCCTCGAAATTGAGGACCGTCTCGCGGAACGTCTCGTGGTAGGCGATGGTTACATGTACCGCATCGACGCCGCCTTCACGCATTTGGCGAAACACTTTTTCCGACCAGTTCGCGTATTGAAGACCGTCGATCCGATAGGTCATTCTGGCTGCCCGGACGCGATATATGCCGTCTTGACGGTGGTATAAAATTCCGCCGCGCCGCGTCCCTGTTCGCGGGGTCCGTACGAGCTGTCTCCACGGCCGCCAAACGGCACATGATAGTCCGTCCCCGCGGTCGGAAGGTTCACTGTCACGACCCCGGTGCGCGCGTTTCGACGAAAATGCGTGGCGCGCGCAAGGCTCGTTGTGACGATGCCTGACGTCAGCCCAAAACGTGTGTCGTTCACCGTCGCAAGTGCCTCGTCATAGCTATCGACTTTAATGACCGAGGTCAGCGGCGCAAACATTTCTTCGCGGTTGATCCGCATATCGTTTCGCGTCCCCACAAAGACACCCGGCGACATGAAATAGCCGTCCGTCTCTCTCGAAAGCCGGGCGCCGCCACAGGCCAGCTCGGCCCCCTCGGATGCCGCAACGTCTAAATAAGACAGGTTCTCGGACAGTTGTTGTTCACTGACCACTGGGCCCATTTGTGTGTCCGCATCAAGCGCGTGCCCGACTTTCATCGCCTTTGTGCCCGCGATCAACTTGTCCACGAAGGCGTCGTGTAAACCTTTATGAACGATCAGACGGGACGAGGCCGTGCATTTTTGTCCCGTACCCCCGAATGCACCGCCAATCGCAAGCGACACTGCCAGATCAAGATCGGCATCATCCATCACGGCCAGCGCGTTTTTCGATCCCATTTCCATCTGAACTTTGGTCAGGTTTTGAATGGCTGCCGCCGCAATCCCTTTACCCACCGGAACCGATCCGGTGAATGAAATGGCATCGACCTTTGCGCTTTCCACAAGACGTTGCCCGATGTCACGGCCCGCCCCCATCACAAGGTTAAAAAGGCCGGCCGGAATGTCCTGACGACTGATAATCTCGGTTAACGCGACTGCGGATGCCGGTGTCAGGTTTGCGGGCTTCCAAATCACCGCATTGCCGTAACACAGGGCCGGAGCGATCTTCCAGCTGGCCGTTGCTGTTGGGAAATTCCAGGGCGAGATGATCGCGACAACCCCGACAGGTTCGCGGCGCACATCGACTTCGACGCCCGGGCGCACCGAATCCGCATTTTCGCCAAGCTGACGCAGAACCTCAGCGGCATAATAGGTGAAAAACTGGCCAGCGCGATATACCTCACCCTTGCCTTCTGCCAGCGGCTTGCCCTCCTCACGGCTTAGCAAAACCCCAAGTTCTTCTGCCCGCGCCATCATTTCCGTGCCTATATTCATCAGCACCGCTTGCTTGCGCTCAAGTCCGTAGGCCGCCCACTCGACCTGCGCGCGCCTCGCAGCCTCAAGCGCATCATCAAGTTGCGAAGACGTGGCCTGCGCAAATGTGCCGATAAGATCGCTAAGATCAGACGGATTGCGGTTCTCAATAGCGGTCCCGCCGTCCACCCATGTGCCGGCGATAAAGTTGGAATGGGTTGCGGTCATGGCGTTATCGCCCCTTATTGATGAATTTTCTGCGGTTCATACACAGGAAGTCACACGTTTAAAATTCAGTCAAACGCAAAGAAATTGAATTTACTTAAGCCAAGATGAAGTTTTGGGGGTCGACGTCGGAAAGTCTGCTGACTGAATAGCCTGCACCATAACGCGCGCCACGGGTGTCAATAAATGGCGCGGCTGGGTGATCATCCAAACATCGCGACGTGCGGAACTGTCCGACAATGGCAAAAACACAAGATCCCGCAATTCCCCTGACACAACAAGTTGTGGCACCACGGTGATCCCGACCCCGGCGCGGATCAGACCCAAAAGCGACGCCGTGTTGTGCGCCATAAGACGCGCGCCAGAAATGATCGGCTTAAAGGCTTCATCGCGAATTTGATTGCACAAGCCATTGGCAATAAACCGTTCTCCGGCCAAATCCGACCAGGTCAGCAAATCCCAATCCCGCGCCAGTGAATGATCAGCGCGGCAAATCACCCCAAACGGGTCAGAAAACAATCTCGTGCTATCGTACCCCGCCAAGGCACCAAGTGAGGTGATCCCGATATCAACGGCCTCGGATTTCACGGCCTGTTCAATCATATCCGAATCCGCATCGCGGATATCGACGCGCACATCCGGGTACGCTTCGAGAAAGCCGCGCAAAATCGGTGGCATCACGGATTGCGCCACCGATGGCGTGACGGCCAGGCGCACATGGCCCAATTCAGCCCGCGAAAGTCCGTGAAGGGTCGCAACGGTGCGATCAAAATGCTCGATCTCGCGGCGCGCTTCTTCTAGCACCTGACGCCCCAATGGCGTCAAACGCGATTTACGCGCCGTTTCAAACAAAGGCGCACCAATATGATCTTCGAATTGCTTCAGCATCATTGAAACAGCGGAAGGCGTCCGCCCAAGCACCGAAGCGGCCTCGGCAAGAGACCCTTGCGCCACCACGGTCGCAAAACAACGCAACATTTCGATCTTGATCGACATTCCAGAAGAGTTTCAGAAAATCTGAAATTCTCCAAGAAAATTCACGCTTGGTTGAATCCGTATTATCTTAGCACCAACACAGAACAGTGGGCACGCCGCACAACACGCGACGCAGTCGAGCCAAGATGATAGTCTTCTTGTCCCGGACTATGCGAGCCGACGACGATCAGATCCACACCTGCATCGCGCGCATACTTGGTGATCTGTACGCCCGGCTTTCCGGAAATCACCTTGCAATCAATGTCATCTGCACCGTCGGCCGCTTCGCGCAACTTTTCAAGCACACGCGCGCTCAGATGGTTTTCAGGTTTCACCGTTACAAACTCGGCCACAAATCCACCGATCTGCTCAAGCACAGTCAGCAATGTGATCTTTCCACCGGGGGCCAGCATTTCGCGGGCGGCGTCGATTTTGCGCTGCACCAGCGGCGCATGGTCAAGCGCGACCGGGATCAGGATAGTCTTGTGCATTTTGCGTCACTCCTTGGCGTGGCGCCTTATAGGCGCGAATGGGCCTAAGCCCTTGAATTCTATACCCGTTGGGAAAGCATGCGGGCCGTGTCGAGATAGCGTTTTGGCACGTTCAGACCGTTCGATTGCGTATCCGCAATCGCCGTCAGACGTCTGGCTCCGGGCAATCGCGCGCCATCCAGCTCCAAAATCGCGCCCAGCAGTTCCTCCAGTCTGTCCGCAAATCCTGTGCCGTCCGAATTTGGGCGGATCGCAATCAGGGTCTGGCCCACCCTTGGCGGTACACCTTCTGCTGTAAAAAACGACCCCGCCTCATAACTGAACGCGCTGCCCGTCAGGGGCGCGGCCAGGATTTCCACCATCAATGCAAGCGCCGCCCCCTTTGCATCGCCGATCGGCAGCATCGTTCCGGCCAGTGCCGCGTCCGCATCCGTTGTTGGGTTGCCGTTGCCGTCAAGCGCCCAGCCTTCGGGAATTGGCTTGCCCTGCTTTTTGGCGTTCATCACCTTGCCGCGCGCGACTTTTGACAGCGAAAGGTCTATGACCAGCGGGTTAACCTTTGCGCGCGGCACTGAAAACGCAATCGGATTGGTGCCAAACAACGGCTGGTGCGATCCCCACGGCGCGATCGCCTTGGGAGCATTGGTAAACATCATGCCGATCAACCCGGCGTTGGCGAGCTTTTCGACTTGCATCGACAAGGCCCCGCAATGGTGCGAATTGCCGACCGCCGCGACCGCGATGCCCATCTCTTTGGCAATCGGGATCAGCGCCGAAATCGCGGTGTCGAGCGCCGGATAGGCAAATCCACAATCGGCGTTAACCAATATTGACGCCGGGCGGAGGGCGTTAACCGTAATTTCAGCGCCCCGGTTGATCTTTCCGGACCGCACCTGCGCTGCGTAATCCTCGAGACGCGAAAACCCGTGACCAACCTGCCCCTCGGCCTCTGCATTCGCCAGCGCAACAGCCGTCGGACGCGCCTGCGCCTCGGTTGCGCCCGACGCAGTCAAAGCATCGTAAATCAGGTCTGTCGCATCAGCGATGCTGATCCGGACGGTCTCGCTCATTGTTTTTTACCTTAGTTAACTGATGCGGCCCGAGAACCCGGGCCGCACCTCCGAAACGCCCTTACGCGCTGCGATAAAGTTTCGTCATCGAGAACTCGCGGTGCCCAAGGGCTTCCGCCGCGGTGTTGCGACCGTTCGCCGTGCGCCGGATCATTTCGATCAAAGCATCGCCCGCCTCGTCGATTGTCTGCTCGCGGCGCAAGATGCCGGACACATCCAGGTCAACATGCTCGGACATGGTCCGCACAGTGCGTGGGTTTGCAGTGATCTTGATCACAGGCACAATCGGGTTGCCCACCACATTGCCCTGCCCGGTCGGGAAGGTGTGGATCACGGCGCCACCAGCAGCCATCAGGGTCACACATTCCGCAGCGGCGGAAGACGAGTCCATGAAGTACAGACCCGCACCCGAATTCGGCGCTTCTGCAGGCTCGAGAATGTCGATGAACTGCGAGGTCCGACCGATCTTCTCAAGGTTCCCAAGAGCCTTTTCCTCGATGGTCGTCAGACCACCTTCGATGTTGCCTTTGGTCGGCTGGCTGTCGGACAGGTCATCCGTCTGATGCGCGAAAATCACGTCGTCCTGATAGGCCTTCCACATCGCATGCCAGCGCTTGCCAACCTCTTCGTTGATCGCACGCTTTTGACAAATGTGCTCGGCGCCGGTGATCTCGGATGTTTCCCCGAAAAAGCCCGTGATGCCTTCCGGCAGCAACTTGTCGTACATATTGCCCACGGTCGGACAAGAACCCAGACCCGTTGTGGTGTCACTCTCGCCGCACTTGGTCGATACCCAAAGCTCGTTGATCGAACACTCTTCGCGCTGCATTTCGGTCGCGTGGTGAACGAATTCTTTCGCTGCCCAGGACGCTGCACGGATTGTTTCAAAATCACCCTTTTGTTCGATCGAAAACTCGGCCACAGGCTTGCCTGTCAACCGAATGCCGTCAGCGATGCGCTTGGTCCAGCCCGGTTCGATGCCGATGACGACAACCGCCGCGACGTTCGCATTTGCGCCGGTCCCGATGATCGTGCGGAAATGCACGTCAAGATCTTCACCGAACTGCAAGCGTCCATAGGCATGTGGGATCGCCATTGTGCCTTTGACGTTGTTTGCAACAGCCTCACAGGCTGCGTTCGAAATGTCGTCAACCGGCAGGATAAGCACGTGGTTGCGCACACCGACCCGGCCGTTTTCGCGCCGATAGCCGTGGATCGTCATGTTGGATAAATTGGACATTGGTTCAGATCCTTACCAGCGTTTCGTTTTGCAATTGTGGGTGTGGACGTGGTCACCCTTTTTGATGTCAGCGATAATCTTGCCGATGTCTTCGCCGTATTTTGTCGCGGTGTCGCCGGCCTTCAGATCAGTCAGCGCGACCTTGTGGCCAATCGGAACATCCGCGTTAGAGGTTAAGCGGAAAGTCGAGTTGTCATGGGTGATGCAGCACAGCATATCAGTGCCAGCCGTCAGTCCCTCGACAACGACCACACCGACATTGTCGGCTTTTTCGTGGACAAGAAGCTGCGGTATTTCGGACATTTCAGTCTCCTAAGGTTTCGTTCAAGGTTTCAATATAATCTTCGGAGCCGCAGTCGACCCCGAGCGGATGTCGGCGAAAGCAGCGGCCCCGTCGGCAAGAGTGCGCGTTTCGGTCCAATCCAGCGGCCCAAGGCGGCCATCGAATATGGCGGCTGCGGTGTCGCGAAAGTCCTGCGCGGTATAGGTGTAGGTTCCGGTAAAGGTAATCTCCTGAAGCGTCATGCGTCGAATATCAAGCCCCGCCGTGCCGCCCCCGAGACCGATATGAAGGATCACACCGCCCGGACGTGCATGGGCCGAAGCGGTTGCACGGGTCGCGTCAAAGCCGACCCCGTCCACCACCATATCGAACATTTCATCCCCAAGCTGATCCGGCGAAATCACTTTGAAATCAACGGCTTTCTCAAGATAGCTGCGACGCACATCGTTCGGCTCACTCAAGGTCACATCAGTGATCCCCTGCGCGATCAAACTAAGCGCTGCGCCGACGCCGATTGCGCCCCCGCCAATCACAAGCGCGGTTTCACCTGCGCCCGCCATCGTGACTTTCCCAAGCCGCACAGCGTGCCAACCACATGCAATCGGCTCTGCCAAGGCGGCCTTTTCAAACGAGATACCCTTTGGCACAATCACCAAATTCGCCTCGGGCATCGTCACATATTCTGCAAATGCGCCCTCGCGCGGTGGCATCGAAATGATCTGCCGCGTCGG
>JARFRG010000282.1 GCA_029287375.1 Boseongicola sp.
GGGCAGGCGGCGCCGGATGCGGGTACTGTTCAGCTTGGTACGGGCATCGAGATGGCGGTGTTTGATCAGCGGCGCGAGGCGTTGGACCCGGATGCGACGCTTTGGGAGAGTCTTATCGGGGATCGCGATATGCGGGTTTCGGGGCGCGCCGATCAGGTCATGGTGCGCGGCACTCCAAAGCATGTCGTCGGCTATCTTAAGGAATTTCTGTTCGATGAGGCGCAGGCGCGCGCGCCTGTGCGGTCGTTGTCGGGCGGTGAAAAAGCGCGTTTGTTGTTGGCGCGGATCATGGCCAAGCCTTCGAATCTTTTGGTGATGGATGAACCGACAAACGATCTTGATATTGAGACACTGGATTTGTTGCAGGAAATCCTTGGGGAGTATGACGGCACGGTCCTATTGGTGAGCCACGACCGGGATTTTCTGGACCGGGTGGCGTCGACAACCGTGGCGATGGAAGGCGGCGGTCGGGTCGTTGTGCATGCTGGCGGGTGGTCGGATTATGCACCAAAGCGCGCGTTGGTTGAGGCCTCGGTCGAGGCGGGGTCGGCGAAGGTTGTAAAGCCGGGGGCCAAGTCGAAAACGACGGCGGCGGGACTGAGTTTTACCGAAAAGCATCGGCTTGAGGCTTTGCCTGCTGAGATTGCGCGGGTGGAAGCGGAGATTGCGAAACTTGAGGTTTTGCTGTCGGATGCGGAGTTGTTCACGCGCGAGCCGGTGAAATTCTCGAAGGCGAGCGAAGCTTTGATTGCGCGTCATGAGGCGTTGTCGGAGATGGAAGAAGAATGGCTGCTGCTTGAGGAAAAGGGCGTAGGTTAGGTCTTTGAGGCCCGTTCTGCCGTTGGGTGGAGCGTGGCGCGGTAGCCTTGAGACAAGGCTTTTACGGTCAATGCTGGGGTAAGGACGGTTGCAGAGCCGCTGCGGGGGCGTGGCCTTGGGGGGCCGTAGCCGTGTGGCGTGACGGGTCGGGAGGTGTCTTTGTAAAGGAGATGGGGTGTTTCGTCGTAAATGATTGTGCCGTCCGGCAGGTTGGCGATGTCTGCGGCATGGCGCAGCTGGCACATCGTGCGCGGGATCACGCGGGCGGCGTGGAGGGCAATGTCCAAGGATTTGGCGGTGCCTGTGTGGCCAAGTGCGGTGCGGAACGCCTGATACTCTTTGTGTCGGCACAAGGCGCAGGGGCGATGGCCGGCCGCAAGGGCGACGGCTTCGTCGAGAAAAAACAATTCGGTGTAGTGATTGGGCTGCATGACGGCCCGGTGCCAGTCTTTGTGCCGAAGCACGCAAGTGACCCATGCCTTGTGACGCCAGCGAGCCGTACCGAGACGTTGGTGGTGGTCGTGGAGAATGCCGCGGTTGCCCATGAACAATCCACGGGCGGGAGTGGCGACGATGTCGCCGCTGGCAAGGACGCGGTTCTGCAATGGCATGGACGCGAACTTAGCGTGAATTGAGATGGCTTGTCAGAAAAACCGTCAGGTTAGAACGAATGCTCCGAGGCACATTCCAACGGCAACGGTGAACAGGAAGATATATTGGGTCATCGGATACTCCGGACACTGGTAAAAATAGACACTTTTAACAAAATGCATGTCGAAAGTGGCCAATTCAAGGAAACGGCCCGTTCATTTTAGTGACGGTGTGTTTCGCAAATCGAAACTGTGTCGGAGTTTTGTGGGGTAAAATAATACCTAATTTGCAATCTATTGTTTTTATTGATTAATATAGAGATTAATGCGGTTGACTGTGCGTGGGAAACCTTTAGGTACCGCTCATCTAATGCAACCCCTGAAGGGTAGACACGATGAAGACATTCACCGCAACACCGGCGGACATCGAAAAAAGCTGGATCCTGATCGACGCTGAAGGCGTTGTTCTGGGTCGTCTGGCTTCGATTGTCGCCATGCGCCTGCGTGGTAAACACAAGGCGACGTTCACACCGCACATGGATATGGGCGACAACGTGATCGTGATTAACGCCGACAAAATTCAGCTGACGGGCAAGAAGCGCGACAAGCCGAATTACTGGCACACTGGCTATCCGGGCGGCATCAAGTCCCGCACCACCGGCCAGATTCTGGAAGGCAAGTTCCCTGAGCGCGTTGTGACGCAAGCCGTCAAGCGGATGCTGCCGGGCAACAAGTTGAGCCGCCAGGTCATGACCAACCTTCGCGTTTATGCCGGGACAGAGCACCCGCACGAAGCGCAGAAACCTGAAGTTCTGGACGTCAAGTCCATGAACAGCAAGAACACGCGGAGCTAAGTCCATGGCAGAAGATATTAAAACGCTGGACGACCTGAAGGACGTTGTGGCTGAAACCGCAGACGCACCCGAAGCTGTTGTCGAAACCGCCATCAAATACGTGGCGATCCGCGACGAGTTGGGCCGCTCTTATGCGACTGGCAAGCGCAAAGACGCGGTTGCCCGTGTCTGGATCAAGCCGGGTTCTGGCAAAGTCGTCGTGAACGGCAAAGAAATGGCCGTGTATTTCGCACGCCCCGTTTTGCAGATGATCCTGCGTCAGCCATTCACTGTGGCCGGTGTCGATGGTCAGTTCGACGTGATGGCAACCGTCAAGGGCGGTGGTCTTTCGGGTCAGGCGGGTGCGGTTAAGCACGGCATTTCGAAAGCGCTTCAGCTTTATGATCCGTCGCTGCGCGCTGCATTGAAAGCTGCAGGCTTTCTCACACGCGACAGCCGCGTTGTTGAGCGTAAGAAGTTCGGTAAGGCGAAAGCCCGTAAGAGCTTCCAGTTCTCTAAGCGTTAACTGCGAACGGGTATATTACTTAACAAACACAAAGGGCTGCATGTTTTGCAGCCCTTTTTTTATGCGTAGCAGTTTGGTAGCAGCGCGCTGAAATCATTGACGTATTGATCTAGCGAAATCTGCATAATGATCGCGTTTGAGACATGTAATCGCTCTACATTAATTTCATCTTGGAAGTGGTTTGCAAAAAAAGAAAATACAACGGGTATACCGGGCGGGGCGACTTGTCTGGTTTCGGGTGGTGTCATGGATTGAAAAACTCGGAGTCATAAAATTTCTAAACCGTGCCGCATCAGCGTCTTCCACTTTGTTGTCTTGTCGAGGGATGTGCTTTGGGCAAACGATCGATACTCTGAAGTGCGTGGTTCTACCTTGTGTCTTGGTCGGAGCGGCCCTGCTGCAACGATAAGGATAATGCCCGCGCGCGTTTTGACGCTTGGGACGAGACCGAAGATGATCACGTCCCGGATGATCTCGAGATCAGGAATGCCGCGCCACCCATCTGTATGAGGCATGCTCTTAACTGTCCGGCGGGATAAGTCCGAGGCCACGCAGGTAGATACCAATGCCGCTTTCGAGGAGGTCTTCCGGCGAAAACGGGGATTTCGTGCCGGGGGATCCGCGCGCAAAGAGTTCGACGACGCCGTGGCTCATTGCCCAGATGTGGGCAGAGACCATTTGCTTGGGGGGGCGTTTGCCCTCGGGGATGTGGTCCGCCAGTCTGTCTGCCGCGCGCTCAAGAACAGCTAAGGCGCGGCCCGCGACGGCAGCAAGTTCTGGGGTTCGGTTGACGGAAATGCCGCTTTCGAACATCGAAACATAATGGCCGGGGTGGCGGCGGGCAAAGGCAAGATAGGCGCGCCCTGTGGCCTCGAAGGAGGCGAGCGCGGAAGGCTGCCCGGTGTCGTAGGCGTATTCCATGAGGTCAGCGAATATTTCGTAGCCCTGTTGGGCGCATTCCGCGATCAGGTCTTCGCGGCCCTCAAAGTGGCGGTAGACCGCGGCGGGCGTGACGCCAGCCTGTTTTGCGGCTTCGGACAGGGTAAAGCCGGTCGGGCCTTTTTGTTCGATCAACTCAAGGGCCGCGTCGATGAGCGCCTGTCGCAGATTGCCGTGATGATAGCCGCGTTTAGGCATTCCAGATATCCGGTCCACCGCAGATTTTGGCGTCGGGGGCGCTGATATTGCCTTTGCCGTTGTAATCGAGGTCGTGGAGGACGGCGCGGATGGCGGCGAGGCGGGCGCGTTTCTTGTCGTCTGACCGCACAATGGTCCAAGGCGCGTGATCCGTGTGGGAGCGCTCAAAGGTTTCGGAAATGGCGCTTGAATAGGCATCCCAGCGTTTTAGGCCTTCGACGTCGATCCAGCTGAGCTTCCATTGCTTGAGCGGATCTTTTTCCCGCTTGAGAAAACGACGCAGTTGTTCGGCGCGCCCGACGTTGAGCCAGATTTTCTTGAGGACAATGCCCTCGTCGACAAGCATTTTCTCGAAGTCGGGCAGTTGGCGAAAGAAGCGTTCGCGTTGTTCGGGCGTGCAGAATTCGAAGACATGTTCGACCACGCCGCGATTGTACCAGCTGCGATCGAACAGGACGATTTCGCCTGCGGTGGGCAGGTGGTCGATGTAGCGCTGGAAATACCACTCTCCGGCTTCGCGGTCAGACGGTTTTGAAAGCGCGACGGTACGCGCAACGCGGGGATTAAGGTTTTCCCGCAAGCGTTTGATTGTACCGCCTTTTCCTGCAGCGTCGCGCCCTTCAAAGACGACAACGACGCGCTTTCCGGTTTCCTTGACGTCGTTCTGGAAGCGAACGAGTTCAAGCTGTAGCGCCTCGATTTCTTCTTCGTAGACGTCCCGGTCCATTGCCGTGTCGTAGGGATAGCTGTCGGACAGAACGTCTTTTTTGCCACCGTCCTCGATGGCCTTTCGGACTGCATCCGGGGCTTCGTTTTCAAAGAACGCGTTGATCGCGCCGTCGAAGGGTAGTGACATGTTATCCGCCTTTACTTTGATCTGAACGTAAGCAGGCGAGGCGCTTAGCGCAATCCGGCACGGCTCGCGGCGCGATCTATTGCGGCGGTGACGTCTTGAGGCACCACGTAGTGTGGCATGTGACCAAGGCCCTCAAGCGGTGTGAAGTGGACGTTGTTCATACGCGCAGCGAGGGGTTCGGCGTGGATTTCTGCGTAGACGGTCTTGTCTGCGGTGCCGTGGATGATCTCGAGCGGTGTGGTGATCTCGTCGTAGCGCTTTGATTGTTCGACGATATAGGGGCGCAGTGTGTTGACCTGTTGATTGGTCGCGCGCAGGGAGACGACGCGGATCGCAAGCGGGATGCCGGCGCTGGAATAGTAGGTGCCGGGAGCGTCCTGTGGGGTGAACGTGCCGTTTGCGGCGTTGCGCGCGTAGGTTTCGGTGATGAACGCAGAGGCGAGGGGGGCGACGATGGCGCTGCCTGCGGCCGAGCCGAGGATGCGGTAGGTAATGTCGACAGATCCGGGCCAGGGAAGCGTAACGCCCGACACGATCACGGTTGCGGCGTGAGGTTCTTCGACGGCCCATGCCATCGCGACGGCACCCCCAAAGGAATGCCCCAGAACAATGGGGTTTTCGGCCCCAAGCTGCTGGACCGCTTTGGAAAGCATGCGGGCCTGTTCGGTCGGGCTTTCGGCGCGGGTGTTTGTGGGGCCTTCGAAGTTTGCGCCAAGCCGGTCGGTCCAGCCATGGCCCGGTCGATCAACGATAAAGAGGCGGTATCTGTCTTGGAGACGGTCGGCCAAGGCATTTGCCATATCGCGTGCGTTGGAACCGGCACCATGGATCAACACGAGGTCCGGCCCTGTGCCACGCACGATCACATGCACGTTGCGGCCATCGACCTGAATGACATCGCCTTCGGGTGGGTAGCGGGCTTCTATGGCCGCCTCTCGCAGATCGGCGCGACGGTCGGTGAAAATCGCGAAAGCAATGATGCCGGCCGTCGTTATCAGGGCTGTGGTCAACAAGGGGCGGCGCATGTCGGGCTTTGGGTCGCTGGGAAAGGCATGCCGCCCACCTTGGGCGGCGCGTTGCGTGCGAGCTGCGCGGTCATTTGCGCAAGTCCGTGATGGTCTGGCCAATCTGATCCATATCATAGGGCGTGGTCAGATACATTTCGCTGATCCAGTTGCCGTACAGCAGATGTGCGTGGCTGCGCCACCGGTTTTGCGGGTGCTGGCTGGGGTCGTCGCCGGGGTAGTAGTTCATCGGCACGTTGATCGGCGTGCCGCTATCGACGTCACGGTCGTATTCTTCTTTGAGCGTGCCGCTGTCGTATTCAAAGTGGTTGAAGATATAGAGCGCGCGGTGTCCGGGGTCTTCGACAAGGCAGGGGCCGGCTTCGGATGAGCCAAGCAGGGTTCTGAGGCCCTGGGCTCCATCGATTTCGGCCTGTTTCATTTCGGTCCAGCGGCTGACGGGGATGACAAATTCGTCGGAAAACCCCCTTAGGTATGGGCTTTGCGGGGACAAGTTCATGTGCCGGAAGCAGCCAAACGCCTTGGCGTCGAGCATGTGTTTATCGACACCATGGAAGTGGTTGATCATCGCCATGCCGCCCCAGCAGACGCCGAAGGTCATGTGAACATTGGTCTGGGTCCAATCCATGACCTCTTTGAGTTCGTTCCAATAGGTGACGTCCTCGAAGGGCATGTGTTCGATTGGGGCGCCGGTGATGATCAGGCCGTCAAATTTCTGATCCTTGATCTCCTGGAAGGGGCGGTAGAATTCTTCCATGTGTTCGGCGGCGGTGTTTTTAGTCTGATGTTCCGACATGCGGATTAGTTGCAGTTCTATCTGCAGGGGCGTCGCGCCGATCAGGCGGGCGAATTGGTTTTCGGTCTGGATTTTCTTGGGCATCAGGTTCAAGAGCCCGATCCTCATCGGGCGGATGTCCTGCTTTTCGGCCGCGTCTGCCGGCATCACCATCACACCCTCGCGCGTGAGCACGTCGTAGGCGGGGAGGTTTGAGGGCAGTTTTATGGGCATTGGTGCGTTCGTTTTCTTATGGTTGAGGGGACGGCAGATAGTCTTGTGGCAGATTGAAGACAAGGGGCGCTGCCCCTCGCTGCGCTCACCCCGAGGTATTTCTGAAAGGATGAAGCGCTAGGGAAGCGCGTTGGCGATGAGGTTGATCATGTCGGTTTCTGATTGGACGCGGGCGATGTCGTCGGCTTTGACGGTGATGCCCCAATTTTCGGCCATGGCCCGGTAGCGCGGTTGGCGATGTGCCAGCGCGCGGGCATAGGTCCAGCGCACGAAGGCATCGGGGTCGACTTTGTCTTCGGCGAGACCCGTTTCGGCGCAATAGTCTGCCCAGGCGCGGGCCAGGAAGTCGGCGTTGTAGCACATCGGTTTTGGCGCGCGGTCAAAGCGGCGGATGAGTTCTTCGGTGTGTGCGTCTGATCCTTCGATCCAGATCATCAGGACGTTTTGGGACAGCGCGGTGAGGACAGGATCCGAGGTGTCTTCCGGGTCCACGATTTCGCAGATCGAGCCGGAGGTGTCGCAGACAAAATTGTTATAGCCATAAAGGTTCTGTGCGCGCTCGATGAAGGCCTCGGTGTCATGCATGGCGGCGGCTTCGGCGGCGCGGTGCAGATCCTGACGGCGCAGGTATTCGGCAAAGGGCAGGCCTCCGCGCGCGGGGTCGCCGGGTTTGCCGAGGTAAGTCGAGAGGGGCGCGAGATTGTCGAAAGTAATGTTCGACTGGATGTAGACGCTGTCGGATTTCAGAAGTTCCGCGAGAAGCGGGACTTTCATCGCTTCGCGTTTGAAGTTGTCGGCGATGTGTTCGCCCATGTAGCGCGTGCCGATACGGTAATCGACCGAGTAGTGAAACCAGCCACCGCTTTCGCGCAACAGGTTCGAGATGTGGGTTTTACCAAGACCGGACATGCCGAACAGCATGATGCGCTTTTCGGGGGCGTTGCGCCAATCGTTGGCACTTTTGTAAAGCATGTCGTCCTCGCCGCTTTGGTCTTGGTTTGTAGCGATAGGCGGGCCGGCGCGGTCGGTCAATCAGGCGGTCAGGTATTTTCGCAAGGCGTGGCCTGCGCGCCCGTCGAGGATCAGCAGGCCGAGCGCCAGAAGCGCAAAGCCCGCGTAGGCGGAGGGGGGGAGAGCTTCGCCTCGGGTCAGGGCGCCGAGGAGGATGGCGACGGGGGCCACAAGGAGAGTGACGAGCAGGACGTTGCCTGCGCCCGCGCGCGCGAGAATGCGGTAATAGAGGAGGTAGGCAAGCGCGGTTGAGGCAAGTGATACATAGGCGATGGCGCCCCATGTGCGGGGCTCGAGGGTAAACGGCAGGGGGCCGTCGAGCACAAGTGTGATGGGCAGCATGATAAGCGCGGCTCCGGTGAGCATTCCTGCGGAAGAGACGAGGGGGCTGACGCCTTTTAGGGTGGCACGCGCCCAGCTTCCGGCGCAGCCGTAGCTGATGGTCGCGGCAACGATGGCCAGCTGTGCGATCGAGCGGGCGTCAAAGCTGAAGATACTTGAGACGCCGATGGCGGTCGCAACGCCGATGAAGCCCACGGTGACGCCGAATATGCGGTTTCGTGTCAGGCGTTCGTCGGCAAACACTAGTGCCGCGATGAGCACACCCCAGATCGCGGTGGCGGCGTTCAGAATGCCGGTGAGGCCGGTTTCGACGGTGAGTTGGCCGAACGTGAGAAGGGAAAAGGGGATGGCGTTGTTGAGGAGTCCCATGACGAGAAAGGCGCCCCAGATGCGAGGATTTTGGGGTAATGGAGGGCGGCGGATTGCAATGAGGATCCAAAGCGCGAGCGCGCCCCAGATGACGCGGTGGACAACGGCCTGAAAAACGCTGATTTCGTCCAATATGATGCGCACGCCGAGAAAGGAAGCGCCCCAGATCGTGCCGAGGGCGAAGAGCAAGCCCCAGGTTGAGGCGGACATGTTGGTGGTGTTCATGAGGTGTGATTAGGCGGTGTTTGGCCGCGACGCGACCCGGAATATGCGCAAAGAAAAAGCCCCGCTTGCGGGCGGGGCTTTTGGGGCGTGAGTGGTTATGTCGGGATCAGAAAGAATAGCCGATGCGCAGGCCTGCGGCGATTGCAGTGTTGCCTGTGAAGTTTGCCCCTACAAACGTCGTTGCGTCACCAACGTCGACATATCGCAAACCGCCAGTGATTTTCATATTGTCTTTGGTATAGACGGCACCGACGCTGACGGAGGTAAAGCCATCGGTCGGCCCAAGGTTGCCTGTGACGGCTCCGGTATTTTCTTCATAGCCAACCGATCCAAGAACAGACCATGTTTCATTCAGGCGACGCCCGACGCCGAGCGTGTAGGTGATCCGGTCGTCGCGAAAGAACACCAGCGCTTCGGGCTGCATTGCGCGTTGATAGACAACTGGGTTGATGACGGTTTCCGTCCACTCGACCCAACGCACAGAGCCGAACACGAGCGTATCCTCAGCGACGCCTGATTGGAATTCGAGGTTCAGTGCCTGCGGCAATTTCACTTCTTCGGTTCTGGTTTCGGGACCAGAGGGAGCGAGCGCACCGGTCTCTGTCAGTGTCAGATCGTGGGACGTTTCCGAGTGGTACGTCAAAGCGACCCGCAACGCGATTTCGGGCTTTTCGTATGCAGCGCCAACCATGTATCCAAGAGTGTAGTCGGGATCGCTGTCGATCGTGTATCCGCCCAGCACGGGCAGATTGGCCTCTGCCTGAAGGCTTTGGGCGCGAAGGCCACCATAGACGCTGGCACCGCTGTCCATGTTGTACTGAAGAACTCCGGTGAGTGCGTTACTTTTGACCGAGGCGGTGGAGCCTGCAAACCGATAGGGGTCTACACCGAAGGTGCCGGGATAGGCCGTGGTTGCACCATAGGGCTGATCAAAGATTATGGCGTAGGACAGGGTATCGTTGAGGTCAGCCTTATAGGAGGCGCCGAGATTGATATAACTGTCGAGCATCGACCCTGAATCCCCGCCCAAAGCCACAGAGTTCCCGCTGACGTCAGGGGCCACATAGCTGAAGCTGAATTCGAGGTAGCGGCCTTCCTCAAACAAAACGGCCATCGATTGCGGTGAGCGTTCGAGGCCGCCCGCGTGCGCGGTGGTCGCAGCAGCACCAATCGCGGCGGCGGTCACTATTAGCTTCTTCATGTCGGGGTCCCCTCCCAGGTACACTCGTTTTTTGTCCCACGCCGTTTAGAAAGCGCCTTCTTTTTGGTCAATTGAGACGCCACGTCACAAACGGTCGATTGCGGGTTTCGGCACAAAACCATCACATAGCGCTGTTGCGGCGCGATTCGACCCAGATATTGAGGTAGTTGCCCGCGAATATCAGGGCTGCTCCGACGAAAACGAGCGGATCCAATGCTTCGCCGTAAAACGCCATGCCGACAACGGCGATGACCGGCAAGCGGATGAAATCCATCGGGGTGACGACCGTTGCGGGCGCAACGGCGAGGGCGTTTGTGAGGCAAGTATGCGCGAGAAGGCCCGCGACGGCGATCATTCCGACCCAGGGCCAACTTGTGGCGGAGGGCCAGGTGATGTCGCCGTCCCAGCCAGCAGTCACGATGCCAAAGACCGCTTGCATCGTGGTGAGCCAGAAGAGGATGCCAAGGATGGTTTCGGTGCGTGTCAGCAGTTTGGTGCAGACGATTGAACCCGCAAACCCGACTGCCGCGAGTGCGGCCAGCATGAGGCCTGTGGGGTCGCCGCCTGCACCGGGGCGCGCCACGATAAGCGCCCCGGCAAACCCAAGGGCAACAGCGATCAGGCGGGTCTTGGTGAGGCGTTCGCCCAGCAGGAAGGACGCGAGGATCATGATCCAGATCGGTGAGGTGAATTCGAGCGCGAATACTTGCGACAGGGTGATCAGTCCCAGCGCGTAGAACCAAAGGTTCTGCGCTGTGAAATGCGACAGGTTGCGGATCAGGTGAAGGCCGAGGCGGTCGGTGCGGATTTCGCGGATTTTTCCGGTAGAGACGCCGATGATCAGGACGATGATGAGACCGATCAGCGACCGGTACATCATCATCTCAAAGGTATCGAGATCATGACTTAAGGCGCGCCCGGCGACGGCCATGGACGAAAAGCTGACGATGGCCCCGGTCATCCAGGCCGCGGCCAGTAAAGGCCGCGACCTTTCGGTCATTCGAGATACTGGATGTAGTCTTCGCGCGGCACGCCACCTGCTTTGGCAGCCGATGCAGCCCCGGCGCGCAGCACGTTCAGCGGCCATTTCAGGCTTTCCCAAAGCAGGCCCGGTGTCACCTGGATGCCGCCATCGGGGTCAGCGGCCACGTTGGTGATGTCGGTGAAGCCCGCCCAACGGAACGACGCGTTCGCGCGCGGCAGGTGATAGCGGTGGGTCACAAGAAGGATAGGAGCGGCTTTGCTGAGGTCTTCGATGTCTGCCGTGAAGATCGCATTTTGAAGCGTTGAATGCGAAGCACCTTCGACGGTGATGGCGCTTTCAGGAACGCCCGCAGCCATTGCAGCGGCCTTCATTGCGTCAGCGACCGTTTCAACGTCAGTGGTTGTGCCGCCGGAAACGATCAGTCGCGGTGCAAGACCTTCGTCATAAAGTGCAACAGCGCGCATCAGTCGCGCCTCGGTTTCACCGAACAGGCCGCCGTTCTTACCGGCGTTGCCGGAGATCACTACGATCGCTTCTGCTTCGGGAAGGTCGGCTTTAGCCTCGTACATTGCGACGTACAGACCGGTTCCGATCAGCGCACACCAGACTGACAAAACGCCAACCGCGAATATCCAACGAATGAGTCTCATAGTAATACCTGCTTGTTTTCACCCAAATAATGGCCGCACTCGCGCCATTTGGGAAGTGTTAACTCAAGGGAGTGTCTGGCCCAAGTCAGGGGCCAAATTCAGGAGAAAGTCGCACAATACCGTGGCATTCAGTGCCACAATGTGGCGAAAGACACTGTATTGTTTCAATAATTAAAAAATGACGTTGCCGAATTATTCCATTTCGATCGTGCCGGGAGGCTTGGATGTGATGTCGTAAAAGACACGATTTATGCCTTGGACTTCGTTGATGATCCGGGTTGCCGTCTCTCCCAGGAAGTCGTGTGTGAAGGGGTAGTAGTCGGCCGTCATGCCATCAACAGAGGTCACGGCGCGCAGAGCGCAGGCGAAATCATAGGTGCGGCCGTCGCCCATGACGCCCACAGTCTTGACCGGCAAAATCGCGGCGAAAGCCTGCCAGATTTCGTCGTAGAGACCATGTTTGCGGATTTGGTCGATGTAAACGGCATCGGCTTTGCGCAGGATGTCGAGCTTTTCGCGGGTAATCTCGCCGGGGCAGCGGATGGCAAGGCCGGGGCCGGGGAAGGGATGGCGACCGATGAAGCTTGCGGGCAACCCCAGTTCGCGACCCAAGGCGCGGACTTCGTCCTTGAACAATTCACGCAGCGGTTCGACCAGTTTCAGGCCCATTTTTTCGGGCAGGCCGCCGACATTGTGGTGGCTTTTGATTGTGGCTGAGGGGCCGCCGGAGAAGCTGACGCTTTCGATGACGTCCGGGTAAAGCGTGCCTTGGGCGAGGAATTCCGCGCCTTCTATGTCGTTGGCATATTTCTGGAAGACGTCGATGAAGAGGCGGCCGATGATTTTGCGTTTGGTTTCGGGGTCGGACTGGCCGTCGAGTTCGCCGAGGAATAGTTCGCTTTCGTCGGCGTGGATCAGGGGGATGTTGTAGTTGTCGCGGAACATTTTCACGACTTCGTCGGCCTCGTTGAGGCGCAAGAGGCCGTGGTCGACAAAAACGCAGGTGAGTTGGTCGCCGATGGCCTCGTGGA
>JARFRG010000035.1 GCA_029287375.1 Boseongicola sp.
CGCGTTTGGCAGCAATCCAGACGAAGGCAAGTTGCGCAGCGCCGGCAATAACGACGCCATAGGAGAGAAGCGTTCCATGCAGGCCTTTCCCGTCGGACGCGGTAATAACGGCGGACCCAACAAGATCGTTTTCCGCAAAAACCAGCGCCGAGATCAGGATAATGTTCAATAGAACCGGCGCGGCGGCTGCTGCGATAAATCGACCGCTGGCATTCAAAACACCGGAAAGCAGAGCAGCCAGCGAAATAAAAAAGATATATACAAACACGATCCGTCCAAGCGTCACGGCGATATCAAAGCGCTCGTCGCCGACAAAGCCCGATGCCATCGCCAGTACTAACCAAGGCATGAACACGGTCGCAAGTGCGGTGAAAACGATCAGGATTGCCGCCAACCCGGCAAAAGCATCCCGCGCAAAGCCATCGGCACCCGCGCCCGCTTCCAGCTTTTTCGAATACATTGGCACAAAGGCCATGTTGAAAGCGCCTTCAGCAAAAAAGCGGCGAAACATGTTAGGGAGCGAAAACGCGACCAGAAAGGCTTCTGCGACGGGCCCTGTGCCAAGCCAGGCGGCGATCAGGATATCGCGCACAAAACCGAAGATGCGGCTGAGTAGGGTCCAGAAGCCAACTGTCAGGACGCCCGAAACAAGGCGAATCGGTTTCACGGGCATCTCATGGTGTTGGTACGCATGGTCATTTTTCCTGTGCGCGTTTTGCGCCGTCTAAAATCGCGTCACGCAGTTTCTTCTCCAGTGTTTTTTGTTTGTCGGTGGAAAAGAATTTTAGGCCAAACATATCTTTTACGTAAAATGTGTCGACCACCTGCGCACCATAAGTCGCGATGACCGCGCTTGCGATATACACGTTGGTTTCGGCCATCGTGCGCGTGAGGTCGTACAGAACGCCAGGGCGATCACGGGTATCAACCTCGATAATCGTGTAGATATCGGAGCCTTCATTGTCGAAGGTTATGGATGTCGCGACGTCAAACGCCCGCTCGCGTTTCTTCAGCTTGTCTTTGTCTTCAAGCGACTTTCTTGGCATGACCTCGCCCTTGAAGGTCTTGCCTATCATCGCCTTCAGCCGGGGCAGTCGCGCGGCCTCATATTGTGCGCCGTCTCCATCCTGAATCCAGAAAACTGCCGTCGCGTAGCCATCTGACGAGGTATATGTTCGGGCATCGACCACATTCGCACCAACCAACGCCAAAGCCCCCGCGAGGCGAGCAAATATGCCAGGGTGGTCGGCGAGAGCGAAACAAACACGCGTCGCGTCGCGGTCGTCGTCGGCTTTGACATCGATTCTGATCTCGTCATCGGCGATACTTTTCAGCAAGCTTGCAAACACCACATGGGTGTCATTTGGAAGGCCTTGCCAATAGGGGCCGTAGTGACGTTGCGTTTCAGTACGCAGGTCTTTCTTTGGCCAGTCTGAAAGGGCGGCTCGCAATGATTTTTTCGCTTCGGTTTCGGCGGCCTCGCGGTTGACGGCTTCTAGTCCGTGTTCAAGTCCCGATGCGGTCTGGCGATATAAGGCCCGGATCAGCTGGGCTTTCCAGTTATTCCAGACATCGGGGCCAACGCCGCGGATATCGCAGACAGTCAGGACAGTGAGCAAATCCAGCCGCTTTTTTGTTTTCACGGCCTTGGCGAAATCGCGAACGGTTCGCGGCTCTGAGATGTCACGCTTTTGGGCCATGTCCGACATTAGAAGATGATAGCGTACGAGCCATTCAACCGTTTCAACCTCGTCTTGTTTGAGCCCGAGGCGTGGTGCGACTTTTCGAGCAATCTGCGCGCCAATGACCGAGTGATCTTCGGGCCGGCCTTTGCCGATATCATGAAGGAAAAGTGCCGCGTAAAGCACCTTTCGGTTCACCCCGCGCTTTAGAATACCGCTTGCGATTGGCAGTTCTTCGATGAGCTCTTCGCGTTCGATTTGCGCGAGATTTGAAATGCATTGGATGGTGTGCTCGTCCACTGTGTAGCTGTGGTACATATTGAACTGCATCATTGCGACGACCGGGGCAAATTCCGGCACAAAGGCTGAAAGGACGCCAAGTTCGTTCATACGTCGCAAGGCGCGCTCGGGATTGCCGCGTTTCAGCAGTAAATCCATGAATATGCTGTTTGCTTCAGGCGACGCACGCATTGCATCGTCGATCAAATGCAGGTTTGCCGAGATCAGCCGCATAGCGTCGGGATGCAGAAGGTAGCCGGTCCTAAGCGCCTCGTCGAAAATGCGCAAAAGGTTAAGGTTGTCCGAAAGGAACGGTTTTTGCCGCGTCACCGTCAGGCGATTTTGCTTGATCGTGTACTTGTCGCCGACTTTGCGCCTGCGCCGGAAGAAATTGACCAGTGATGGGGCCTGTTTGACGTGCTTTGCCTCTAGTGCGGTGAGGAAAATCCGAGTCAGTTCGCCGACGGTCGTGGCATGGCGAAAGTAGTCCTGCATGAAGACTTCGACGGCTCGCCGTCCCGCACGGTCAACGTAGCCCATGCGGTCGGCGACCTCGACTTGCATGTCAAAAGTCAGCTGATCCATTGCCCGGTTTGCGACGATATGGAGATGGTTGCGGACTGCCATCAGGAAGCTTTCCGCGGCAACAAAGTCGTCGTACTCGTCTTGCCGCAGGAGCCCGACTTTCACGAGATCGACCGCATCGCGGACGCTATGGATGTATTTACCGATCCAAAAAAGTGTCTGAAGATCGCGCAGCCCGCCTTTGCCCTCTTTCACATTAGGCTCGACCATGTAGCGTTGCCCGCCTTGCTTGCGGTGTCTTTCCGCGCGCTCGGCCAATTTGGCTTCGATGAAATCGGACGCCGTATTCTTGAAGAGGTCCGACTTCAGCTTGTCGGAAAGCTCGCGTGCGATCCCTTCATCACCTGCCAGAAAGCGATGCTCGAGCATTGCGGTTCGGATTGTGTAGTCCTCTCGCCCCAACCGTATGCAATCTTTGACCGTGCGGCTGGAATGACCAACTTTCAGGTGCAGATCCCAGAACATGTACAACATGCTTTCGATCAGGCTTTCGGCCCATGGGGTGATTTTCCAAGGATTCAGGAACAGCAAATCAACATCTGAATGCGGTGCCATTTCGCCGCGACCATACCCGCCAACGGCAACAACAGCGATACGCTCGCCTTCCGTTGGGTTGGGATTGGGATGGAGATAGGTTTGGGCTACATACAGAACCGTTCGCACCACACCATCGGTCAGGTAGGCATAGGACAGAACTGCTGGGCGCGCCGCAAGCGGTTGATGAATAAAGGCATCTTCAATCTTTGTGCGGCCTGCGGAAATGGCGTTCTTAAGCACGGCGACCGTAGCGGTACGCACTGCGCGGCCGTCGGCTCCGTCGGGAATGCTTGCGGCAATCTCGGCGCGAACTGCAGTCTCATCAAAGATCTCGGCGGGGGCTGCAATCAGACCCGCGTCGGGTTGGGTCGCAGGATCAGAGACCTGCGCCACCAAAGCTTCGGGGGGCGGGGTCAATGACGATCACCTGATTGTTCTGGATTTGCGCAACCGCGAGGCCGCGTTCATTGGTGCCGTTCGGGAAGAAACGGAAGGGACCGTATACACCCGCAAAGCCCGCACCCTGCGTAAGTGCGTTTGTCGTCAGCGCATCGGAGTTACCCTGAGCGACCAGCGCGCCAATCGCGGCGATACCGTCGTAGGCCAGGCCAGCTACTGGTGTTGGCTGCGTGCCAAATGCGGCCTGATAGCGTGCGTTGAAGCGTGCAGTCTGATCTGGGGAAGGGGTGGCAAACCAAGCGCCCTGCAGACCTTTTAGTGACAACGCGCTGGTCGGAATATCAAGACGCTGAAGCCCTATGAACTGAGCTACCTCAGAATCTATGCCGTTCTCGGGCAGAAGCTCTGCAAGAAACGGTAGCGCACCGGATGTTCCTGACGTTACGAAAACCGAAGACGCGCCGGATGTGCGATATCCGCGCGAGATATTCGGGATTTCCGCGATGACGCCTTGTTGCGACAACGGAAAAGCCGAGGTTCCGGCAAGACGCGCGCCATTTGCAGCGATGGCGCGCTGGACGGCGTCGCGGCCAAGGTTTTCGGCGCTGTCTTCTGCATGA
Organism: Boseongicola sp.; assembly: GCA_029287375.1. GTDB lineage: Bacteria > Pseudomonadota > Alphaproteobacteria > Rhodobacterales > Rhodobacteraceae > Boseongicola. Next base: position 4,103 of record JARFRG010000035.1, read on the forward strand.
ACGATGTAAATGTCGCCCTTCCCTTGTTGCGCAGCATAGCGGACAAGGCGGTCAGCTGATGTTTGGAACGTGTTGCCGAGAAGGAATACATTGCCGCCTGCGATCGCCGGATTGTTTGAAAACGTCAGCACATTGACGCCACGCGCGGCAACCGCCTGTCCGGCTGCAGCCGCCGCCTGGCCAAAAAGTGGTCCAACAATGATGCGCGCGCCGTCACTGACGGCCTGACTTGCCGCCGCTGACGCGCCTTCGGCTGTCCCGGCTGTATCGTAGACGCGGAGATCGATTTGCACGCTCTGAAGATCACTGGCGGCCAATCGCGCTGCGTTTTCAAGAGATTGCGCGAGATCTCCTGCGACCCCGGAGGTTTTTGGCACCAGCAAAGCAACCGGAACGGCGCGCGATGTGTTGATTAGCGGACCCGACCCCAGGGACGCATCGCAGGCCATAAGAGCCCCCATTGCAAAAAGCCCAATAAAGCCTGAGAGCAACTTGCGGCGAAGAGCCAAAAAAGCGACCATCAATTAGCACTCCAAAACGGTGAAACATTTTGCGCGACCCTATGCAGAAATCACGATCAAGTAAATCTCGGTCACAGAAATGGTAGGAGACAGCGGCATAGTACCGCTTGAGCCGGGGCTTTACTTTGTTGCGACCCCAATCGGGAATGCGCGCGACATCACCCTTCGGGCGCTGGATGTTCTGCATTCCGCCGATGTTCTGGTTGCGGAAGATACTCGCACCTTGCGGCGTTTGATGGAAATCCACGGCGTGCCGTTGGCTGGCCGCCGCGTCCTTGCCTATCACGATCACAATGGCGCGGTGATGCGTCCGCGTTTGATTGATGCCGTGCGCAAGGGTCAATCGGTTGCTTATGCGTCAGATGCCGGAACGCCACTTGTTGCTGATCCGGGTTTTGCGCTGGGTCGCGCGGTCTCTGACGCTGGGTTGTCGGTCACCACAGCGCCGGGACCGTCGGCGGCATTGGCGGCCCTGACACTTAGCGGATTGCCAAGCGACTGTTTTGTTTTTGCGGGATTTCCGCCCACTGCAAAATCAGCGCGCGACGCGTTTTTCAAAGAATTCGCGACGGTTTCAGGCACTCTGATCATGTTTGAGAGTGCGCGGCGGTTGTCGAACCTGCTGGACGCAGCGGCGCGTGTACTGGGGCCGGATCGGGATGCCGCAGTTTGCCGTGAGCTGACCAAACGCTTTGAAGAAGTCCAGCGCGGGTCATTGGGCAACTTGGTCGACCACTACAAGGATGTCGTGCCTAAAGGCGAGATCGTCGTTTGTATTGCAAAGGGTGATGTCGTGGTCGACCCGGCGTTGGTCCGTGCGTCGCTAGCCGAAGCAATGAAGACGCAAAAGCTTAAAGCTGCTGCCTCGGAAGTTGCGAGCAGGTTTGGCCTTTCGAAGCGGGATCTATACCAACTGGGTCTTGAAATTCAGCGCGAGAGTTAACCTGATCTTCGCCTTGCGGTGTGAATAGGTGTGGCGATGGATAGGTCATCGCGCGGTCTGAACAACTACTTGAACGGTATCTCTGCGGAAGAGTGTGTCGAGCGCGCCTATTGCGACGCCGGCGCCGAGGTTGCGGAACGCCGATGGCGCGGAAAGTCGGGGGAAGTCGACCTGATCTTCAAAGCGGGCAGTATGTTCATTTTTGTGGAAGTGAAGCGCGCCAAAAGCTTTCGAACAGCGTCGGAACGCGTGACTATTCGGCAAATTGGTCGGATTGCGCGTGCAGCCGAAGAATATGTGGCACGCACGCCATTGGGGTCGTTGACCCCCATCCGCATTGACGTCGCATTGGTGAATGAAAGAGGCGAAAGTCAGATCATGGAGAATGCCACTCTTTAGGTTCAGAGCGTCTGTGCGTTGCAGCGCGAGCAAGGATCCGTCAAAAGGTCCGAGAGCGATCTGACAGGAGTGTTCTGACGTGCGCGTGGCAATTCAAATGGATCCGATTGGTCCGATCAATATAGACGCCGACTCCACCTTTCGGCTGGCAGAAGAAGCGCAGATGCGCGGGGCCGAGCTTTTCTATTATACGCCGGATGCTCTGGCACTTGATGAAGGCCGCGTGACGGCGCGCGGTCATGGTCTGACAGTTCGCCGCGAAGTCGGAAACCACGCAACTTTGGGGCCAGAAACCACAGTTGATCTTGCTGATTTCGATGTGGTTTGGCTTCGTCAAGACCCGCCCTTTGACATGGGATATATTACGACAACGCATATTCTGGAACGTCTGCCCAAGACGACGCAGGTCGTAAATGATCCTTTCTGGGTGAGGAACTACCCGGAAAAGCTGCTTGTTTTGAATTTTCCAGACCTGACCCCGCCCACGACGATTGCACGCGATCTGCGCACCATTCAGGAATTCCGCGCACGGCACGGCGATATGATCCTGAAGCCGTTGTACGGAAACGGTGGTGCGGGCGTGTTTCGTCTTGTGCCGGAGGATCGTAATCTTGTGAGCCTGCATGAGTTGTTTTCGTCCATAAATCGAGAGCCTCTCATTGCGCAGAAATTCGTGCCTGATGTTTCAAATGGCGACAAGCGAGTCATCCTTGTCGATGGCGAGCCCGTTGGCGCGATCAATCGCGTTCCGGCTGCGGGCGAAACGCGCTCAAATCTGCATGTTGGTGGACGGGCCGAAAAGATAGAGTTGACCGCAAGGGATCGTGAGATTTGCGCGGCCATTGGCCCGCTCCTGCGCGCAAAGGGTCAGATTTTTGTGGGGATCGATGTGATCGGACAATACCTTACTGAAATCAATGTCACATCTCCAACCGGCATTCAGGAACTGGAGCGGTTTGACGGTACAAACGTCGCGGGTGCGATCTGGGATGCGATCGAGGCGCGCCGGACTTAAATCGGCTGCCCGGCCAATCTAAAGGCAACCGCTTCCGCGATGTGATTTCGCGTGACGTCTTCTGCCCCCGCAAGGTCCGCGATCGTGCGGGCGACGCGCAAGATACGGTGGTAACCGCGTGCAGATAGGCCAAGTTTTTCAGCAGCTTGAAGGAGAAACGCCTGACCCGCTTCATCCGGCTTTGCGGCGCGCTCAAGCCAGTCGCCGTTCAGGTCCGCATTCACCCTGATCTCGGGGACGTCCGCGTAGCGCACCGACTGACGATGCCGCGCGGCGGCGACCCGTTCCGCCACGTCCATTGAGTTTTCTCCCCTCGTGGCGTCCATATCCAAGTCCGTGAACGAAACCGGCGGAATTTCGACCCGCAGATCGAAGCGGTCCATCAGCGGCCCGGATATTCGACCAAGATAGTCTTGCCCGCAAACCGGCACACGGGCGCAGGCACGCGCCGGGTCCGGCAGATATCCGCATTTGCAGGGGTTGGCCGCTGCAATCAGCAAGAACCGGCATGGATAGCTCACGTGCGCGTTGGCGCGCGCGACAGTCACATCACCAGTTTCAATCGGCTGACGCAGGGTTTCAAGCACGCTGCCGGGGAATTCTGGCAACTCGTCCATGAACAAGACCCCATTGTGAGCAAGGCTGATTTCTCCGGGAAGGGCGCCTTTCCCGCCCCCAACAATTGCGGCCATGGATGCCGTGTGGTGTGGTGAGCGATAGGGCCTGCGCCGCGAAATGCCGCCGGCATCGATCATGCCTGCGCGCGAATGCACCATAGACGTTTCAAGGGCTTCGCCGGGGCTTAGGTCGGGCAGGATGCCGGGCAGACGCGCGGCGAGCATCGACTTGCCAGACCCAGGTGTTCCGACCAAAAGCAGGTGGTGTCGACCGGCGGCGGCGATTTCCAGTGCGCGCTTGCCGCGCTCCTGACCTTTGACGTCCGACAAGTCGAGATGAGCAGGCGCCGTCAGCAACTCACCGGGTTGTGACACCGCAAGCGGGCGGGTTCCACTTAGATGGGCTATGGCCTCGCTGAGGCTCGCCGGAGCAAAAACGGCCGTGTCGCCGACCCATGCGGCCTCTGCGCCTGATGCATTCGGGCACATAAGCGTGCGACCCGTCTCGGCGGCGGCGACGGCGGCGGGAAGCGCGCCTGCGACTTGAACAAGGCCACCGTCAAGCGACAACTCTCCCAAGGCGACGAGCCCGGCCACGGTATCTTGTGGGATGACTCCAATAGCTGCCAGCAACGCCAGTGCGATTGGCAGATCAAAGTAGGAGCCTTCCTTGGGCATGTCCGCAGGCGACAAATTTACCGTGATCCGTTTTGCGGGCAAAGCGATCGAAAGATTGGTCAGCGCAGCGCGCACGCGTTCTCGCGCCTCTGAAACAGACTTGCTCGGTAGGCCAACGATTGAAAAAGACGGAACACCCGGCGACAGTGCGCATTGCACCTCGACCATGCGGGCCTCAATGCCCTCAAAAGCAACGGTATATGAGCATGCTATCATCAATTTGACCAAGCCAGACCAGACACCACCTTGGTTAAGGTTTCCTTAAACCGCGCAGCGCATTCCCCGCTGCCGCTTGTTTTGAGCATTCCATTTTTGCGGCGAGAATTGATCCAAGTGCGTTCTTGCCGCGTATTTAAAGCAAAAGAAAACAAATCGACGCGTTCGATTGGGATTCACAGGGGAGATACTTGATGGCGCTGGACGGGTTCAACGATCAAACACTCTCGCGGACGGCAATGAAGGCCGAACTGCTTGATGCCGAGACCGAACTGAAACTTGCCTATGCATGGCGCGACGAGCGCGATGAAGAAGCGCTGCATCGGTTGATCACGGCGTACATGCGTCTTGCGATATCGATGGCCTACAAATTCCGTCGCTACGGGGCGCCCATGAATGATCTGATCCAGGAAGCGGGTCTTGGTCTTATGAAGGCCGCTGAAAAGTTCGACCCTGACCGCGGGGTTCGCTTTTCGACCTATGCGGTCTGGTGGATCAAAGCGTCAATCCAAGACCATGTGATGCGCAACTGGTCGATGGTGCGCACCGGATCCACAAGCTCGCAAAAGTCTTTGTTCTTCAACCTGAGACGTGTTCAGGCGCGGCTTGAGCGCGAAGCGTCGGCACGGGGTGAGCAAATCGACCGCCACGAAATGCGCCAGGCAATCGCGATTGAAGTTGGCGTTCCGCTTCATGACGTTGAAATGATGGAGGGCCGCTTGTCAGGGTCCGACTTTTCGTTGAACGCGACGCAGTCTTCTGATGACGAAGGCCGCGAATGGATCGAAACGCTGGAAGACGAAACTGCCCAGCAATCTGCGCGGGTGGAACAAAAGAAAGATATCGAGACGTTGCGCACTTGGTTGGTCAAGGCGATGTCGGCTTTGAACGAGCGCGAACGCTTTATCGTCCGGGAACGAAAGCTGCGGGATGATCCGCGTACTTTAGAAAGTCTGGGCAATGAGCTTGGTTTATCAAAAGAGCGCGTGCGTCAGCTTGAGGCGGCTGCGTTCGGGAAGATGCGCAAAAACCTCGAAGCGCAGTCAAAGGAAGTTTTCGAATTTTTCGTGTGACCCCTTTTATGCTTTTAGATTTGGGCCGGTACTTACCGGCCCTTTTTGTTTCACGGTGAGAGACTTGCCCCTTGCGCCATGCGCGCATAACACTTGAGCGTCAAACGCGCGGAGTGCAGTCATGCTGCAAGGCAAACGCATATTGCTGATCATCGGAGGCGGTATCGCCGCTTATAAATCGCTGGAATTGATCCGGTTGATCAGGCGTGACGGTGGAGCAGTGACGCCAGTCCTTACCAAATCAGCGGAACAATTTGTAACGCCTTTGTCGGCGTCGGCCTTAGCGGGAGACAAGGTCTTTACGCATCTTTTCGACCTGACTGACGAAGCAGAAATGGGACATATCGAACTCAGTCGATCGGCGGATTTGGTGGTTGTCGCCCCTGCAACGGCCGATTTGATGGCAAAGATGGCAGGCGGTCACGCCAATGATCTTGCCTCGACACTGCTCTTGGCGACCGACACGCCAGTCCTTGTGGCCCCATCAATGAACGTCCGCATGTGGTTGCACCCGGCCAACCAACGCAATGTATCAATGCTGGCTCAAGACGGTATTCGTCGGGTCGGCCCCGATGAAGGCGACATGGCCTGCGGGGAGTTCGGCCCTGGACGCATGGCAGAACCAACGGCGATTCTGGCGGCGATACAAGCGATGATCTCAGACGGTCCGCTGTCGGGCCGTCACGTTCTGGTCACGTCTGGCCCCACGCACGAGCCGATTGACCCCGTGCGGTACTTGGCCAACCGTTCGTCGGGTCAGCAGGGCAACGCAATCGCTTCGGCCCTCGCAGCACTTGGCGCGCGAGTTACGTTCATAACCGGTCCGGCAAGCGCGGCAGCACCCCTGGGCGTGGACGTCGTGCCGGTACAAACTGCCGTTGAAATGTTGGAGGCGGTGAAGGCCGCGATGCCTGCCGATGCGGCTGTGTTTGCAGCAGCTGTAGCGGATTGGCGCGTGACGGATGCAGCTTCTGGCAAAATCAAAAAGGCGGCAGGTTCCCCACCGCCGTCCCTGAGCCTTGCCGAAAACCCGGATATATTGGCAACCGTAGCCCAGATGGAGACAGGTCGTCCGCGTCTTGTCGTTGGGTTTGCGGCCGAGACAGACGATGTCATCGAAAACGCAACACAAAAGCGGACGCGAAAAGGCTGCGACTGGATCGTTGCAAATGATGTTTCGCCGGAAACCGGGATCATGGGGGGGCAGGAGAACGCTGTCACTGTGATTGATGAAACGGGCGCTGAAAGCTGGCCACGCACTTCGAAGGAAGACGTCGCGCGAAAACTGGCGGAACGCATCGCGGCGGCGCTTGGCTGATATGCGTCCTGTATTGAAAGTTCTGCGACTCGAGGGTTTTGATCCGAGCGTTGCTTTGCCGGTTTATGAAACGGCGGGTGCCGCTGGCGCCGACATTCGCGCGAACTTCCCCGAAGGCGACGGTATCACCCTTGAACCTGGAGACCGATCATTGATTCCCACCGGATTTGCGGCCCATGTTCCTGAGGGCTTCGAGGTGCAAATCCGGCCACGCTCGGGGTTGGCATTGAAGCACGGGATTGCTCTGGTGAATGCACCGGGGACAATCGATTCCGATTATCGTGGCCCGATTGGTGTGATTTTGATCAACCATGGAACAGAGCCGGTCGAAATTTTGCACGGGGACCGCATTGCACAGATGGTGGTTGCGCCGGTCGTGCAAGCGCTGATCAGCGAAGTTGACAGCCTGTCCGATACCGACCGGGGTGTCGGCGGTTTCGGGTCTACGGGGCGCGCATAGTGGCGTTGATTTTGGCATTGGCGGCGGTTCTTTGGGGGATTGGCCATCTTCTGAGGATGCCGGCAAACGCGCGATATCTTATGTTCGCGCTTCTCTACCTTGGCATCCTGTCCATCCATATGATCTTTCCTGCAAGCCATCCCTTGACGGTTGCCACGGGTGGTTCACTTGGCGAGTGGGTCACGCTCGGGTTTTTAGGTGCTTTGGTTTGGATCTATTCTCGGGGCCTGAAAAAGCTGAAGGGCCGAGTCCGTCCAGAAAACTTGCCCAACAACGCCGATGCGCCCTCAAGTTCCGAGCTTGAAAGGAACGCTCGCCATATTGTCCTGCGCGAAATCGGAGGGCCTGGGCAAAAGCGGTTGAAGAATGCACGTGTATTGGTCGTAGGCGCTGGCGGACTTGGCTCGCCTGCGCTGCAATATCTGGCGGCCGCAGGTGTAGGCACAATCGGCGTGATCGACGACGACGTCGTCGAGAATTCGAATTTGCAGCGGCAAGTTATCCATACAGACGATGCAATTGGCATGCCCAAAGTGTTCTCTGCCGAGCGCGTGATGCGGGCCCAGAACCCCTTTGTCGATGTTCGCCCATATCATCGCCGGCTAACGCCAGACGTCGCGTCTGATCTGTTCCGCGAATTTGATCTGATCCTGGACGGATGCGATGATGTTTCCACCCGGTATCTTGTCAACGAGACCGCGGTCGCGCTTGAAATGCCTTTGGTGTCGGCGGCGATCACCCAATGGGAAGGGCAGTTGAGTGTTTTCGACCCCTCGCGCGGCGCGCCGTGCTACGCGTGCGTTTTTCCCGAGCCAGCCGCTAGCGGTCTCGCGCCCTCTTGCGCCGAAGGTGGGGTGCTTGGCCCACTTCCAGGTGTGATGGGGGCGATGATGGCAGTTGAGGCGATCAAAGTTCTCTCAGGTGCCGGCGAAGCTCTCTTGGGGCGGATGATGATTTATGACGCACTCTACGGAGAAACCCGCACTATTGCCGTGGCGCGGGCAGCCGATTGCAAAGTGTGTGGGCGCAGGTCGTAAGGCACTGGAATGAGCGCGGCCCGACGCATAGGTATCGTTCGAGCAACGCGTTTTTGAATAGGAATTATCATGCCAAACCCGCTCCTTTCGGATTGGAAAACTCCCTTTGGTCTGCCGCCGTTCAATGTCATCAGCGACGATGATTTCAGGCCTGCTCTGGACGCTGCCCTAGCAGAGGCACGCACGAATATTTCCGCAATAGTTGAAAATGACGCGCCGCCAAGTTTTGAAAACACAATCGAGGCGCTGGAGCTGGCCGATGAGACGCTAGGCCGCGTCCTTTCTGTTTTCTTCAACCTGTCAGGCACCGATGCGAACCCAAAGCGGGAAGCGCTTCAGCGCGAATTTTCTCCGATGATTTCTGAATACTCATCGGAGATAGCGCGCAATAGCACGCTCTTTCGGCGTATCGAAACCTTGTGGAACGATCGTGGTTCGCTGGACCTCACGCCTGAACAAGAGCGAGTCTTGATGCTGACGCATCGAAGCTTTGTGCGTGCGGGCGCCGAGCTTGAGGGCGAGGAAAGCGATCGGCTTTCTGAGGTGAAATCACGTCTGGCCACGCTTGGCACCGAGTTCACGCAAAATATCGTGGCGGAGGAACGGGCGTGGGTCATGGAGCTGGGCGAAGAAGACCTTGTCGACCTACCCGACTTCTTGCTCGAAGCGGCGCGCGCGGCGGGTGAAGAAAAGGAGAAATCCGGTCCGGTGATCACGCTGTCACGCTCGCTTATTGTTCCGTTTTTGCAGTTTTCGCCGCGCCGGGAACTTCGCGAACGTGCATGGCTGGCATGGACATCGCGATGCGCGAATGGTGGTAAGACAGACAACCGTGCGCGCGTGGCCGAAACACTTGCTCTGCGCTCCGAGCGCGCAAATCTTTTGGGTTACCCCGATTTTGCGACGTTCAAACTTGAAACGGAAATGGCCAAGTCTCCGGAGGCCGCGAAATCTTTGTTGATGCAAGTTTGGGCACCTGCGGTGGAGGGGGCTCTTGAAGATGCCGCACGCCTTGAGGCGATGCTGCAAGAAGATGGCATATCGGGGCCGCTTCAGCCGTGGGATTGGCGATACTACAGCGAAAAAAGACGCGTTGCTGAACATGATCTGGATGAAGGAACGCTAAAGCCTTATCTTCAGCTTGACCGGATGATCGAGGCCGCTTTTGCCTGCGCAAATCGTCTATTCGGGATCGAAGCGCATCCGTTGGCCGACGTGGCGCTGAACCATCCTGACGCGCGAGCATGGGATATCCGGCGCAACGGCGAACATCTTGCCGTTTTCATCGGCGACTACTTTGCACGCGGTTCAAAACGGTCCGGTGCCTGGTGTTCGGCACTGCGTTCACAGCGCAAACTTGGCGGCGATGTGCGTCCGATTGTGGTCAATGTCTGCAATTTCGCGAAGCCACCCGAAGGCCGTCCCGCATTGCTGAGCTATGACGATGCGCGCACGTTGTTCCACGAGTTTGGGCATGCGCTTCACCAGATGCTGAGCGATGTGACCTATGAGACGATCTCGGGCACCAGTGTGGCGCGCGATTTTGTCGAACTGCCAAGTCAGTTGTTCGAGCACTGGCTGGAAGTTCCTGAAATACTGTCGGAATTTGCGACACACGCCGAAACGGGCGAGCCCATGCCGCACGACATGCTAGATCGCCTTTTGGCGGCCGGGACATATGATATGGGGTTTCAGACCGTTGAGTATGTTGCCTCGGCGCTGGTGGATCTTGATTTTCACCAAGGCGAACCGGCAACGGATCCAATGCAGCGACAGGCGGAGATTTTGGATAGCCTTGGAATGCCTCCAGCGATCTCGATGCGTCACGCTACACCGCATTTTGCGCATGTCTTTGCAGGTGACGGATACTCCAGCGGTTATTACAGCTATATGTGGTCCGAAGTTATGGATGCCGATGCTTTCGATGCATTTCAGGAGACGAGCGGACCTTTTGATGCCGATGTGGCGGCCAAACTTGAAGAGTTCATTTTGTCGGCGGGCGGGTCGCAGGACGCCGCAGATCTTTATCTGGCTTTTCGCGGTAAAATGCCGGGGCCCGAAGCCTTGTTGAGAGGCCGAGGTCTTGCCGCGTGACGATTGATGCCGTTGTCCTGGATGATCTTATCTCGGCGGTTCGCCAGATTGCGGCGGAAGAAATTCTGCCGAGATTTCGTACTTTGAAAGTCGGCGAGATAGCAGTCAAAACCCGGGTGGATGATCTGGTAACGGTGGCCGACCGTGCCGCCGAAGCCCGCCTGACCGAAGTGGCGGCAAAACTATTGCCGGATGTCGTCGTCGTTGGGGAGGAGGCCGTTTCAGAAAACCCCAACGTCAGGAATGCGATTGATGAGCATACCTGTCTGATCGTGGACCCCGTGGATGGTACCTGGAATTTTGCAAATGGGATCGCGACCTTTGGGATGATTTTGTCTCTGTCCAAGCGCGGCGAAACCGTTTGGGGCATGATCTATGATCCTGTGGGCGACGACTGGGCTATTGCATCGCGCGGTGAGGGCGCGCGTTTTGTGCGCGCGAACGGCGAAGAAACGTCACTGACGATTGCCAACGACAGGGCGCCCGATGTGTCGGCGGCAATGGGTTTTGTGCACAGCTACCTCTTTCACGGCGAAGAGCGGCGGCGGCTTTTCCCCCGACTTTCGGCATTTCATCAAACCGGGGCGCTGCGATGTTCTGCGCATGAATACCGACTC
>JARFRG010000039.1 GCA_029287375.1 Boseongicola sp.
ATATCGCCTCGCGACGGCGGCGTGATCTTTCCGCGAGACATGATCTCGCCCGGCTCATTGCGCAACTTCTCGCAGGCCTGACGGATAATTTTCACCGACGCGCGCATCTCTGCCATGCGGCACAGATACCGATCATAACAATCGCCGTTCACCCCAACCGGGATTTGGAAATCGAACTCGTCGTAGCACTCATAAGGCTGCGAACGCCGCAATTCCCACGCCCTGCCCGATCCGCGCACCATCACACCGGAAAAGCCCCACTCCAGAGCCTCTTCCTGACTGATGATGCAAATATCCACGTTGCGCTGTTTGAAAATCCGGTTCTCGGTCAGCAATCCGTCGATGTCAGCAAGGGCGGCCGGAAACTCCTGCGCCCATGTATCGATGTCTTCGATCAGATCGGGCGGCAGATCCTGATGTACACCACCGGGCCGAAAATACGCCGCATGAAGCCGCGCCCCGCAAGCCCGCTCGTAAAACACCATCAGCTTTTCACGTTCCTCAAAACCCCAAAGCGGCGGCGTCAAAGCCCCAACATCCAAAGCCTGCGTGGTCACGTTCAGCAGGTGGTTCAAAACCCGGCCAATCTCGGAATAAAGCACCCGGATCAGGCTCGCGCGTCGCGGCACTTGTGTCCCCGTCAGCTTTTCAATCGCCAGACACCAGGCATGCTCCTGGTTCATTGGAGCCACATAATCCAGCCGGTCAAAATACGGCAGGTTCTGCAAATACGTCCGGCTTTCCATCAGCTTTTCCGTACCGCGATGCAGCAAGCCGATATGCGGATCGCATCGTTCCACGATCTCGCCGTCCAACTCCAATACAAGCCGCAAAACCCCGTGCGCCGCAGGATGCTGCGGGCCAAAGTTAATATTGAAATTACGGATCTTTTGCTCGCCGGTCAGCGCGTCATCAAAGTTGCCGTCCATCATAACAGTCCTTTCCGGTCCCACGCTGCGGGCGTTTGCCCCAACGCGCGCACCGCCGCATCATATTGCGGCGCAAGATATGCCGCCGCCGCCTGTCTCTGCTCCGGGGTCATCGCCAGATCTTGGCCGGCATGCACCGGCACAGCCCCTGCCGCCACCCGCGCGATCCCCAGAAAATCGCAAATCCGATCCAGACCCGGGCCTGCGATCATATCTTCGAATACATCCACCAAAAGCCGCGCGCCAGGCACCGCCACGCTCAACCGCGCCAACGCACCCGCGTAATCCGATCGCATCGCGATCTGATCCTCGTCGCCCTTGAACACACGCCGCAGGATATTCGCACAGCGGCGCGCCGTGACCACACCGTTGTCATCGCGCCGTGCAGCAATCATCCTGATATGGCTCCACAATCGCTCAACAGGGTCGCGCAAAAGATACAGGATCCGCACATCACTTGTCAGCCGCGCCATTTTGCCCAAACGGTCCTCGGACAACAATGCATAGGCCGGTGTCATGTCGCCCACCACTTGCCCGGGATTGGCACCGCGATGCAGATATTCGAGATAAGCATCCGTGTCGTCGCCGCGCCCCAGAACCTCAAGCCATTCCGCCCGATCCACCAAACGCCGCTTTTGCGACGCGGTTGCCGGCGCCCCTTGCGTGGCCAGACGATCCCTCAACACCAGTTGCTGCGCGCGGTGGTTATCGATCTGACGGTCCAGACGTCCGCCATCAACTGCATCGAAAAAATGCAGTTCCTTTATCGCGCGAAAATGGCATTCCGGATGGTCCGCCAACTGGCGATGAAGCCAGCTTGTCCCGGCCTTGGCCGCACCGACGCAAAAAAACAGCACCGTCATGAGCGCGGCCCGTCCACGTCATCTTTGAATGCGATGATCCACAGCAGAACCAAAGCAATCGCGGGCATCGCCGCCAAAGGCGCAAAATACTTCGAAATTCCATAGCGCGGCAAAAGCTTCCAAAATGGGATGACCAGCAAGGCCACCCAAAGCATCGCAAACAGAATTGGCAAACCACCGCCCATGGAAATTACCCCTTCGCCTCGGCCTTGTCATCGCCCGGAAGGATGTATTCGGCCCCCTCCCACGGTGACATGAAATCAAACTGGCGGTATTCCTGAACCAGCTGCACCGGCTCGTAGACCACGCGCTTTTGCTCTTCGTCGTACCGCAATTCGGTATAGCCCGTGGTCGGGAAATCCTTGCGCAAAGGATAGCCGCGAAACCCGTAATCCGTCAGGATGCGCCGCAGATCGGGGTGGCCGGAAAACAGCACACCGAACATGTCAAAGACTTCACGCTCGAACCAGTTCGCTCCGGAATGAACCCCGGTGAGGGATGGCACAATATCGTCTTCGCGCACACCGACTTTCAGGCGGACCCGATGGTTCTGATACATCGACAAAAAGTGGTACACGAGATCAAACCGAGGCTCGCGATCCGGGTGATCCACAGCGGTGATATCCACCAGTGTCGAGAACCGGCAATTGCCATCGGTCTTTAGGAACTCAACAAAGTCCGGCAGCGACGATTGCGTCACATGCATCGTCAATTCGCCAAAAGCGATGTCCCACGAGATCACGCAATCAGGGCGCTTCAGCTCGATATGGGTTGCAAGCTCAGTGAGGGCCTCGGACATGGGCGGCCTTTCTTATCGTGTAATGGAGCCAGTACGGCGAATTTTCCGCTGAAGCTGAAGGATACCATAAAGCAGCGCTTCGGCCGTCGGAGGGCAGCCCGGCACATAGATATCGACAGGCACAATCCGGTCGCACCCGCGCACCACGGAATAACTATAATGATAATAGCCGCCGCCATTGGCGCACGACCCCATCGAGATCACGTAGCGCGGCTCGGGCATCTGGTCGTAAACTTTCCGCAAAGCTGGCGCCATCTTGTTTGTCAGCGTGCCGGCCACGATCATCAGATCAGACTGGCGCGGGGACGCGCGTGGTGCCGTGCCAAACCGTTCCAGATCATAACGTGGCATCGATGTATGCATCATCTCGACGGCGCAGCAGGCCAGACCGAAGGTCATCCAATGCAGGCTTCCGGTGCGCGCCCAATTCACAATGTCGTCGGTCGAGGTCACCAGAAACCCCTTGTCCTGCAGCTCTTTGTTCAAGGTCTGCGTGGCAAATTCGGGGTCGGCGGCAGCCACATTGGCCGTTGTGCTCACTCCCATTCCAACGCTCCCTTTTTCCACTCGTAGGCAAAGCCAATCGTCAGCACCCCAAGGAACACCATCATCGACCAGAACGCCGCGTCGCTCAGTCCGCCAAAGGCAACGGCCCAGGGGAACAGAAACGCGATCTCAAGATCAAAAATGATGAACAGGATCGCGACCAGATAGAACCTCACATCGAACTTCATGCGCGCATCATCAAATGCGTTGAAACCGCATTCATAGGCCGAGAGCTTTTCCGGGTCTGGATTGTTTGGCGCGGCGAGCACAGCCGCCAGCAGCAGCACAGCCCCCAATGCAATCGCTAGGCCCAAGAAAACAAGGATAGGCAGGTAGTTTCTAAGGATGTCTTCCACGCGTTGGGCTCCGTATTTCCGGGCGACGTTCAGATATTCCGGGATCTGTCGTCCCAATACCTACTTGCGCCATGCGGCGGGGTCAACGCCGCGCCGCCACGGAAACCCGTTCCACGCGCGAAGTTTTCCACCCATCGCCAACGGCACTGTCAAAAGGTCGATTTGAAAGGCAATCCAAGCAAGGCACAGCACGCACCAAGCCACAACAGGCACCAAGCCTCAAAACGCAAAACGCCCCGGTGCTCTGCCCAGGGACGATATCGCTCTGGCGGGTCGAAAGACACTCAGACCATCCACGGTCCCGGCCGCGTTGCACCCGATCCGCCGGACCGAACCGTCAAAGCCTCGCGGTCAGACAAGCCTGACGGTTCATTGGCGGCCCTCGCATTTTCTTGACCAGATTTGTCCTATCCAGATTGCGCAGCAGTTAACAATTCAAGCGCAACTGCGCCGTCATCCACAGACAATACCTGCTCTGAAACAACAGCAACCTGCAATGTTTCACCAGACTCCCCGGTATCGGCTGGTGCCTCATCATCGCCCGCCACATTCGGCGGCGCTGGCGCAAGGGGTGCGGTTGGTGCGGCATCAACCGGCACGTCCCCTTCGCCCACCGGGACGCCAAGACCGTCGAGCCCGCCATCAACAGGCGTCGTTGGAACACCGCCGACATCGCCCACGCCGTCCCCTTCAGCAACCGGAGCCACAAGTGCTGCAAAAATGCTGGCCGG
Source organism: Boseongicola sp. (assembly GCA_029287375.1). Taxonomy (GTDB): domain Bacteria; phylum Pseudomonadota; class Alphaproteobacteria; order Rhodobacterales; family Rhodobacteraceae; genus Boseongicola. The sequence continues at coordinate 4,225 of JARFRG010000039.1, forward strand.
ATCGGCCCCGCGCGCAATGCCCGACGCCGCCACGCCCTGCGCGTTTTTCGGCAGTTCAAGACCCGTTTCGCGCGCGGCCGCCACTGCAGCCTTCGCTTGCTGACCCACCGCATCCGCGCGCTTGCCCGGATCCGCCGCCGAAGGTCGAGAATAGGCCGCAGCCTGATCGCCAATTGCACCAATCATGTATCAAATCCCTTTATCTCAAAGGATCAGTAACGAACGTGCGTAAACAAACCGTTAGCGCATCCAGTCGGCGGGACGCTTTTCAAAGAAAGCCCGCGTGCCTTCGCTGGCCTCGGGGCTTTTCCACCGCGCAACAAGCGCATCAACACTGTCGGAAATCGCCGCCGCATCGACACCACCCCCAAGCCGCAAGGCCAAGGCCTTCGCCTCGGCCACCGCCCCCGGAGCGCAGGCAAGGTACGGCACCACCTCACGCTCAACCGCTGCATCCAACCCGGACGCGGGCGCAACACGTGCAACCAACCCCAACTCAACCGCCTCTGCCACATCAAACACCCGCGACGAAAAGAACACACGGCGCGCACGCGCCGCCCCCATCCGTGCCACCACGTAAGGCCCGATTGTCGCCGGCGTCAGCCCCAGTCGCGTCTCAGTCAACCCAAACGACGCCCCCTCGACAGCCACCACCACATCGCACACGGACATCAACCCGATGCCGCCCCCAAAGGCATTGCCTTGCACCCGGCCAATCAAAGGCACAGGCACCTCGTTCAAGGCCTTCAACATCATCGCCAAACCCATTGCAGCCCGCCGTTGCGCCGCCGGTTCCGCCGCCATCTGCGCGCGCATCCACCCCAAATCGCCGCCCGCGCAAAAGACATCTCCCTCGCCGGCCAAAACCACAACGCGGATCGTCGACGACGCCGCAATCTCGCCCGCCGCCGCCGTCAGTTCTTCAATCATCTCGCCCGACAAGGCATTGCGCTTTTCGCTGCGCGTCAGCGTCAGTCGTGCCACCCCGCGCGCGTCCTCTTCCAGACGTATCGTCGTCATTGCATCCCCCTCACCAAGTCCCGCGCAAAATCCGTCGCCCCGGCCAATCGCGCAGTGTCCAATCCGTGATCATAGCCCGACGCCGCCACGAAATCCGCAAGCGCCAGCGTCGCCACATTCCCCGGCGCGCCCGGCGCATAAGGACAGCCGCCCAACCCGGCGACCGAAGCGTCAAACACCCGCACGCCCCGGCCCAGCGCCACCGCAACGTTTTCCAACGCCCGACCACCTGTGTCATGAAAATGCCCCGCCAGCGCGCGCGCGTCAAAGTCGCTCAGAACCACCGCCAACATTGCATCGACCCGCTCAGGC
>JARFRG010000092.1 GCA_029287375.1 Boseongicola sp.
GCTGACTACGGATATGCTGGTTCGCTCATTGTATAAAATGCCACTCTCATTGTTGGCCAGCAAGAAACAGCCAGATTTGAGGGATCGCGCCAGCTGATTGATCAAAATCAATCGCTGATACGCTACGATTGGCACAGCTAAGTGGTGTTCCCAACCTTCCGATCCAAGAGGCTGAGACTGATATGAAGCACGCAAGCTGCCAACAACCACCTAGCACTCCGGTACTGCATCGCTACCGCCGAAACACGCGGTCGCATTTACGCGATAACCTTACGCTTGAACTTCAGAAGTTTTTACATGTGTTGGGGCCAAGCCCACGGCAATCACTCGAGACGTTTGTGGACCTCGGTTTGACGGATGCAGAAATCGGGCGCTATTTCAAAATCGATAGGCATCATATTTCTGCGCTGCGGCGAATCTGGGGTATCTAGCTAGTTCGCATTACTTCGGTGGCTTCCGCTTGGCTCCCTAGACGGCCAACAGCACATTGCAGGTCGCGTTATGCAAGACCTTTTGAGAAACGCTGCCAAGGATTGCACTGCGTACGCGGCCGAGGCCGCGCGTCCCAACAACGATCAAATCGACGCCATAATCGCCTGCAGCCTCCAGAATCTCGTCGGCACAGTCACCAGATCGGACAGACTTGGTTGCAACGCGCGCGTCTCGCTCTGAGCAGCGTGCCTCGGCACGGGCGACGACTTGTTCCCCGATGGCCGTGACGACACGTGCTATACGTGACCCGTCCGAATCAGATTTGAGCGTTTCAAGGTAAGTCCGGGGGCTATAGTCCGCCCTGGACATTTCTTCAGGTCGGACTTCTTGGATGATATGCTCGACCTCAGCCATGCGCATCAGTTCTGGGGTGGGGCGACCGTGCATCAGAACGTGTACGAGATGAAGCTCAGCACCTAGCTTAACCCCTAGCTCTGCAGCGACGTCGACAGCGCGGTTTGAGTTCTCAGATCCGTCGACCGCCACAAGTATCTTTTCGATCATTGCCTTGTCCAGCATGGCAGTCCCTTCACGCTTGCTTTCACTTGTACCTAGCGCGACCGCTGCTTGGCGGATTGATTTATCGCAATTCGTGCAAGTCAGAATGACCTATTGAATGACATTTAGGGCGCGACTCTTCGAATTCTTTGTCTGTGAAGAGGCTTGGGGGGCTCTTTGGACTTGGGAGACTTCAACATGATCTCACAAATCGCAAGGCTGGTATTGGTTCTGTTTTGGGCTTTTGCAGCGGTGCCGATTCAAGCTCAGCCGGACCTCTTCGACGAACAACGCGGAGTGCCAACGATCGCATCGGTGATAGCAACCGTCTCGGACGCGGTCGTGAATGTGTCTGTCGTCTCAGAACAGTCAATGCAACTCAACCCGTTGTTCAACGATCCGTTTTTCCGCGAGTTCTTCGACTTTCCACCGCAATTGCAACCACAGCCGCAATTGAGCGCCGGCTCGGGCGTGATCATTGACGCAGAAAGTGGCTACATTCTGACCAACAATCATGTCGTCGAGTCTGCACGCGAGATCACCGTCACCCTGACTGACAGGCGGGACATCATAGCCGAAGTCGTTGGCACAGACCCAGCCACAGATATTGCCGTGCTGCGGGTCGAGGCGGATGGGCTTACGGAGGTCAAAATGGGCAACTCGGACACTCTACAGGTTGGCGATTTCGTCGTCGCAGTAGGCAACCCCTTCGGGCTCGGACAGACTGTCACCTCGGGCATTATCAGTGCGCTTGGTCGGTCCGGCATCAATCCGGAGGGCTATGAGGACTTCATCCAGACCGATGCCTCGATCAATCCGGGCAATTCTGGCGGCGCTCTCCTCACCCTCGATGGAAAGCTCATTGGCATCAACTCGGCCATCATCGCGCCGGCCGGTGGCAATGTCGGCATCGGCTTTGCTGTGCCGATCAACATGGCGCGCGGGGTCATGGAACAGCTTGTGACTTTCGGTGAAGTGCGACGCGGGCAGCTCGGCGTGATGATACAAGATCTTACGCCCGACCTCGCCCAAGCCCTCGGAATAGATGCTGAACGGGGTGCGATCATTTCGCAGATCGTCCCAGGCAGCGCCGCAGAAGCCGTGGGGCTGAAAGCAGGTGACGTCATCCTAGCGGTCGATGGTGAAAACGTTGAGGATTCTGGTGATCTACGAAACCTGGTCGGGATGATCCCACCCGGTAGCGAAGTTGAGCTTTCGGTCCTGCGGGACGGTCGGGCTCTTGCACTTATGGCGCAAATCGGCACGAGACAGGCTTCGGGTGAGCACGAAGCGAGCGCATCCATCGAGATACTTGATGGCGCAGTGTTTTCGGAGCTCCGTCCGGGCATGCCCGGTTACGGAGAAGTTAAGGGGATTGCCGTAACGTCTCTGAGCCCGGGCAGCGCCGCAGGCCGGGCCGGATTGCGTGAAGGCGACGTAATTACGGCCGTGAACAACGCTCCCATCGACACTGTCGATGACATGGTGAGCGCATTGGAAGCTGCGGCCAGTGTCCCTGCGGCACTGTCGGTTTACCGCAATGGCGCGGCGATCTACATTGTGGTCCGCTGAATGACCGTCCCAATGTCATAGGCGGCTTGGACAGATGAGTATCGTTGTGCTTGGCAGTCTTGCTGCCCGACTTATGACTGCGTTTGTCGGATGCCGAAATCGGAAGGTACTTCAGGATACCTACCTAGTGTGTCACCGAACTTCGGCTGATCTGGAACATCGGTGGCGGCTGTCGCTGAGGCCGGGCAACTGAGACGCCGGCCGGGTCCAGTTTGTTTGCTTGGCCTAGGGCAAACTGCCAACCAATGAGTTCTGCAGGCCATTTGCGCGACGGTGTCTTGCGTTTGATATTCGTCAATCGCCCACGTCGTTTGCGGCTTACAGTCCAACATCAGTCAGTTCGCCAATCAACCGTGACAGCAACTTGCAGTGGAAGTGCGCACGGTTCTGCGAAATGCGCAGGGCAGGAATGGTCTGACAATACAACGATAAAGGAGGAGACTTCATGCACAGTTTCAATCGTATCGCCCTTGCGGCGACAATTGCAGGCGCTTCGTGGTGCACTACGGCGGCTGCGGAAGGCACTGCAGAAGTACTGCACTGGTGGACATCAGGCGGCGAGGCCAATGCAGTTGGCGAACTCAAGGACGCGTTTGAGGCGGGCGGCGGCACCTGGATCGACTCGCCCATTGCCGGGGGTGGTGGTGATGCTGCGATGACAGCGCTGCGTGCCCGCGTGGTGGCCGGGAACCCACCGACAGCCGTGCAGCTGAAAGGGCCGGGTATTCAGGAATGGGCAAACGAGGGCGCGCTGAACGATGTCGATGAAGTCGCGCAATCCGAGGGTTGGGACGCGGTTCTGCCTCCCGCTCTTGCTGAAATCATGAAGTATGAGGGCGCGTATGTCGCGGCCCCTGTGAACATCCACCGGGTCGATTGGTTCTGGGCTAGCCCCGAAGCGCTTGAAGCGGCTGGCGTAGTGGCGATGCCGACGACTTGGGACGAATTTAATGCTGCGGCCGACAAACTGCTGGAAGCGGGGATTACGCCTCTCGCGCACGGCGGCCAGCCTTGGCAGGACGCGACCTTGTTCGAGGATGTGGTGCTGGGCATTGGCGGCCCGGATTTCTATCGCAGCGCCCTTGTTGACCTGGATCAGGACGCGCTGAAGAGCGACACGATGGTCGCGGCGTTTGACCAGTTGCGCAAGCTGCGCGGGTATGTCGATCCGAACTTCTCGGGTCGGGACTGGAACCTTGCCACCGCCATGGTGATGCGCGGCGAGGCCGGTTTTCAGATCATGGGCGACTGGGCAAAGGGTGAGTTTCTGGCCGCGGGCCAAGTGCCGGGCGAGGATTTCCTGTGCGCACCCACGCCGGGGAACGGTTTTGTGCTGAACTCCGACAGCTTCACGTTCTTCAATGTAGCGGGTGAAGAAAACCTTGCCGGACAGCAGCTGCTTGCCAGCCTGATTATGTCGCCCGACTTTCAGGAGACATTCAATCTGGCCAAGGGATCAATCCCGGCGCGGACCGATGTTGCGCTCGATGCCTTTGATGTCTGCGCCCAGCGGTCGCATGCTGATCTCGTTGCCGCGATTGAGGCCGATGCCCTTGTGCCCTCGATGGCGCATGAGATGGCGGTACCACGGTCGGTGCGGGGTGAGTTTCTTGATCTAGTGACAGAGTTCTTCAACTCGGACATGAGTTCGCGCGATGCAGCCGACCGGCTGGCCGATGCCGTTCTGCGCGCGCAGTAATGCGTGAAAGGCAGCCGGGGGCCGTTTGTGTCTTCGGCTGCGGTGACATCCGATGAGCGCACGCATCCCATTGACCCAGACAATTTCCCGGACGCTGGAGCGCCGTTTGCCGGTGATCGTGGTATCGCCGCTGTTCGCGGCCAGTCTGTTCTTTGTCTACGGCTTCATCGCCTGGACGATCTACATCTCGTTCACCAAATCGGGCGTCATGCCGAACTATGCGTTTGAGGGGCTGCAACAATACGACCGGTTATGGGCGACGCCGCGCTGGTATGTGGCACTGCGTAATCTGTTCGTTTTCTCTACCCTCTTTATCGGGATTTCAATGGCGATTGGCATTCTATTGGCCATCCTGCTGGACCAGAAAATCCGCGCCGAGGGGATGATCCGCACGATCTTTCTTTACCCGATGGCCTTGTCTTTCATCGTCACCGGGACGGTCTGGAAATGGATTTTGAACCCCGGTCTGGGGGTCCAGCGGCTGGTGCGGCAGGCGGGGTTTGAGGATTTCACTTTCGACTGGTTGGTGAATTCGGATTACGCGATCTACACGGTCGTCATCGCGGCGGTCTGGCAATCTTCGGGCTATGCGATGGCCCTGTTTCTCGCAGGTCTGAGATCGGTCGATGACGAAATCCTGAAGGCGGCAGCGATCGACGGGGCCGGTCCCATCCGAGTCTATTCCGGCATCGTGATGCCAATGCTGCGACCAGTGTTTCTGTCGACAATCATTATCCTCGCGCATCTCGCCATCAAAAGCTTTGATCTGGTCATTGCGCTGACCGGGGGCGGTCCGGGGTTTGCCACCGACATGCCCGCCACTTTTATGTACGCCTTCGCCTTTCAACGCAGTGAGCTGGGCGTGGCCGCCGCGAGTGCCACGATGATGCTGATGACCATCGTCGCGATCATTGTGCCCTATCTCTACTCCGAATTGAGGGGGACGCGGCAATGAGTGCGCATGTCACCAGTGGCATTGTCCGTGCTAAGGGCCTGAGACATCAGCTAATGCGTGCGGTTCTTTTTGTGGTCTTGGGTATCTTCTGCATCTACTATCTCATACCTCTGGTCGTCATGATCTCTACCTCTCTGAAATCGCTTGAGGAAATCCGTGCCGGGTCCTTGTTGTCGCTGCCGCAAGAGGTGAATTTCGACGCATGGGGCAAGGCGTGGAACTCTGCCTGTGTCGGGGTCCGCTGCGACGGGCTGGAACCCTACGTGTGGAATTCGGTTCTGATGACAATTCCCGCAGTTCTGATCTCAACCTTGCTTGGCGCGTTGAATGGGTACGCGTTGACCAAGTGGCGGTTTCGCGGGGCTGACGTCATCTTTGCACTGATCCTGTTCGGCGCGTTCATTCCATTTCAGGTGGTTCTGTTGCCCATGGCGCGGACACTCGGGCAACTTGGCCTTGCAGGTTCAGTCCCGGGCCTCATCCTTGTGCATTCTGTCTATGGTCTGGCCTTTACCACACTATTCTTTCGCAACTTCTTTATCGGGGTGTCGGACGGCATCTTGCAGGCGGCGAAGGTCGATGGGGCAGGTTTCTTTCGCATCTTCTTTGGCATCGTCCTGCCAATGTCGCTACCGGCTATTGTCGTGACGGTGATCTGGCAATTCACCCAAATCTGGAACGATTTCCTGTTTGGCGTGGCCTTCACAGTGGGGGACAGCAACCCGGTCACGGTGGCTTTGAACAACCTCGTCAACACCTCGACCGGGGTAAAGGAATACAACGTAGATATGGCCGCGGCGATCATCGCGGCCCTGCCGACACTTCTCGTCTATGTCGTGGCCGGTGCGTATTTCGTGCGCGGCCTCTCGGCCGGTGCGGTGAAGGGATAAGAGTATGGCAGCAGGTATCAAACTGGAGAAGGTGCAGAAATTCTTTGGCACAAACGAGGTCATTCGCAAGATCGACCTTGACATTGAACCGGGTGAATTCGTGGTGCTGGTTGGGCCATCGGGCTGCGGGAAATCCACGTTGCTCAATCTGATTGCAGGTTTAGAGACGTTGTCCGCGGGTCATATCCAAATCGGTGGCGTGCAGGTTGATGATACGCCACCGCGCGACCGTGACATCGCCATGGTTTTCCAATCATACGCGCTCTACCCGACCAAGACCGTGCGCCACAACATCACCTTCGGAATGCAGACCCGCAACATTCCCAAGCCTGAGCAAGAGTCGGCCGTGGATGAATTTGCGCGACTTTTGCAGATTGACCAGTTGCTGGAGCGTAAGCCCGGTCAGTTGTCCGGCGGACAGCGGCAACGGGTTGCGATGGGGCGCGCATTGGTGCGCAAGCCAGCGGTGTTTTTGTTTGACGAGCCTTTGTCTAATCTTGACGCAAAACTACGCATCGAAATGCGCACTGAGATCAAGAAACTGCATCAGCGTTTGGGCAAGACCGTCGTCTATGTCACGCATGACCAGATCGAGGCCATGACGCTCGCCACCCGAATTGCCGTAATGGACAACGGCAGCATTCGCCAGTTCGCCGATCCCGCCACCATCTATGAAAACCCCGCTGATCTATTTGTCGCGGGCTTCATGGGCTCGCCACCGATGAACATGGTGCCAGGGCGGTTGGTCGTTGATGAAGGGCTTTTCGTTGTGCCAGATCAAGAGCCCGAAGGCGGCTTGCGCTTTCCCATACCCGCTAAGGCGGCTGCCCGGCTCGCGGGCGACGATGGCCGCAAGGTCGTTCTGGGTCTGCGGCCCGAGACGATCTTTGCGGCTGGTACGGAACTGCCGGGGCCAAACCGATTTGTCTTCGAGCGGGAGGTGGACGTCGTGGAACCCACGGGCCCCGACACGATGATTGTTTTCAGCGTCGGCAGTCAGGACCTGATCGCGCGGGTCAGACCCGAGGATGCGCGCCCATCCGGAACGCGTTTCCGATTTGAGGTGGATATGGGCAAAGCCAAGATTTTTGACAGCGAAACCGGGCGGCGGCTCTGACGTTTTGCAGTGTCTGACGGCCCAAAAAGCGAAAGGAAGATGATGCCAAAGCAAGAGGTCAGAACCGCGATTTTCCCTGTCGCAGGTCTCGGGACGCGGTTTCTACCCGCGACCAAGGGGACGCCAAAGGAACTCTTGCCGGTCATCGACAAACCGCTGATCCAATACGCGATAGACGAAGCCCGAGAGGCCGGGGTCGAACGGATGGTCTTTGTCAGCCATCCCACGAAAGCCGCCATCAAGCACTATGTGATGGACGATGAAGACCTGCGGTCGGCGTTGAAGGCCCATGGCAAGGCGCGGCTGGCGCATGAACTGGAAGAAGCGGCCCTTGATGAAGACGCCTGTGAGGTAGTGTTTGTGATGCAGGACGAACCGCTGGGATTGGGTCATGCTGTGCTTTGCGCGATGGAGCACGTTCATCCCGGACCTATCGCTGTCATTTTGCCTGATGACTTGATCCTCGGCTCACCGGGCTGTCTGAGCAGCATGATTGCGCAATACGCCAATTGCACAGCCGGGCATCTGCTGGGTGCAATGAAGGTGCCCGCAGAACTGAGCAGTCGCTATGGTATCCTGTCGGTAGCATCGGAAGAAGGCCCGGTCCTTTACGCCGATGCTGTTGTTGAAAAGCCTCCCGCAGGTCAGGCCCCGTCACGCATGGCAGTAGTCGGGCGCTACATTCTGGATGCATCAGTCTTTGACGACCTGCAGACACAAACGCCCGGCGCAGGCGGAGAAATACAACTGACCGATGCGATTGCCCAGGGCATTGACCGTGTCGGTCTGGCAGGGTTTCACATCCTGGGTCGCCGATTTGACTGTGGCTCCAAGACCGGCATGCTGGAAGCAACGCTTCATGTCGCCAGCAAAGACCCCGCGTATGCGGCTGTGCTGGACGCCTGTTGCAATGAGCGGCAGCTGGTTGCGTCGGAAGATTGATGCGCGGTCAGATCAGAGGCTGTTTGCAACGCTAGCCTGCCGCCTTGTCAGATGAACCATTCCCCAAAACCACAACCACGTCGCGCGTTTTGCCAGCACCCGGGAAGGGAATGGCCGCCTGATCCCAAGGCTGGCCATCAACCATGCACCTCGCCTTGCCATTGCCGACATGGTCAGGATCATTGATCACGATATGCAGCCGTCCCGCCTCTCCGTTCAAGGTCACCTCGGCACCGCCCCAGTCCGTCGGCAGGCACGGATCGACGGTGACCTCGCCGCCTATGATCCGGACGCCCAGAATGCCATGCACGGCCAACTGCCATGCCCAGCCAGCGGCACCTGTGTACCACGACCAACCGCCGACACCGGTCAGATCACCGGCCCCTGACACATCACCCGTTAGGACATAGGGTTCCCGCCGATAATGTGCGGCGGAGGCCGCGGTGTTGCTCCGCCGAATGGGATTAATGAGGTCAAAGACCTGCCATGCGCGGACACCGTCTTTGATCGCCGCCATGGCGGCACCAAGCCATGTTGCAGCATGGGTATATTGCCCGCCATTCTCGCGAATACCGGGGGGATAGGCCTGAATATAGCCCGGATCCCGTTCGGTTTTGTCAAATGGCGGCGTCAGCAGCCGTATCAGGCGCTGATCCGGGTCGACCAGCATATCGCATGCCGATTTCAGCGCCTGCATTGCCCTTTCATCGGGTTCCTCGCCACAGAGCACGCTCCAAGCTTGGGCGATTAGGTCAATGCGGCATTCGTCGTTGGCACTTGATCCCCAGGGCACAACGTCGTCGTCAAAAGCCCGCATGTACCACGCGCCATCCCAGGCTTGGTCTGCGATGGCGGCGCGCAGTTTTTTGACATGGCTCAACCAGCGGTCTGCCTGCGCGGCCTCGCCCGATGCTTGCGCCAAAGGTGCAAAGGCCCGGATTGTCGCAATCAGGAACCAGGCCAGCCAGACGCTTTCCCCTTTCCCGCCCTCGCCGATGCGGTCCATGCCGTCGTTCCAGTCGCCGCTGCCCATCAGTGGCAGGCCATGTGCGCCGGTGCGCATGCTCCGATCAATCGCCCGCGCGCAGTGGTCCAGAATGGTTCCCTCCCCGCCAGTATCAAAGCGGGCATAGCGGTCGCCCTCATCCCGGTGCAATTCGGGCGCGGACAGGAAGTCGGCGCGCTCGGACAGCACCGAAGTGTCGCCAGTGCTTTCGACGTATCGCGCAGTTACAAAGGGCAGCCAAAGCAGGTCATCCGAGAACCGGGTTCTGACGCCGCGCCCCTCGGGTGGATGCCACCAGTGCAGTACGTCGCCTTCTTCAAACTGGTGCGCAGCTGCGCGCAGGATGTGACGCCTGACGCGGTCAGGATCGAAATGCAGAACGCCGAGCATATCCTGCAACTGATCCCGGAACCCATAGGCCCCGCCAGCTTGATAGAACGCCGCGCGCGCCATAATCCGACACGACAGGTTCTGATGAGGCAGCCATTGATTGACCATCAGGTTCATGGCCGGATCAGGGGTCTTGATTTGGCAGGCCCCAAGTCGCGCGTCCCAGACCTCACCCAGATCTTTGAATGCAACATCGACGCGCGCCGGATCGCGCCACGCATTAATTAGCGCGGTTGCCTTGGCTTGATCCGCGCCTTCCCCGAGGGCAAAAACAACGTCTTCCGTGGCACCCGGCGCAATCGTCAAATGCACCTGATAGGCGCCGCAAGCGTCCCCACCCGGAGTGAACCTGCCACCCAAATCCCAGCGACACATCGCGTCTGGTAATGACACGTCACCAAACTGACCAAGAAACGCATGCCTGTCTCCGCTCACACTATGCGGGTCGGCTGTGGCCGTCAGAAAGGCCACGCGCTCTGCGAACTCGGGATTCCAGCGGTTACGCGCCAGAATGGCCTTAAGCGCAGGATCGTACGAGCAAGCGATGTGCGGCTTGCTGGTCGATGACATCGCGCCCAACAGCCATTCGGCATAGTAGGTGGCTGTGATGCGTCGTGGCTGGTTTGACATGTTGCGCAGGCTTAGCCGCGCCAGTTTGACGGGTGCATCGACTGGTACGAAGACCGTCAGTTCCTGTTCCAGATCATGGCTTTGCTGCCGCCACGCTGTTTGTCCCGGCCGATGCCGTATTTCGCAATCAGCCCCTTGGGCGCGTGGTGTGGGCGTGGGGGTCCAGACCTCTGCCGTGGCCTCATCTCTGAGATAAATCACCTCACCCGGCGGGTTGCTCACCGGGTCGTTCGACCACGGCGTCAGCCGATGCTCGCCACTATTGACCGCCCATGTGAACCCAAGCCCCGCCTCACTGACCAATGTCCCAAACGCGTCATTGGCAAGAACGTTGCACCATGGGGCTGGCGTATGCTCATCCGGGCCAAGTTGGATGACGTAGGCGCGCTCGTCCTCATCAAACCCGCCAAAACCGTTGTCGAAGGCCAGATTTTCGGACCGCGGCAAGCGTGGTGGTTGCCGGTAATCCGCAGGAGTGGAGGGTTCGAACCGAGGCGGAAGCACGCGGTCCGCCAAGGCACTATCAACCACTTCCGCAAGCGTCTTTTGTGTATCATCAATGACCACATGGGCCGCAGCTTGCAGCCCTTGCCTGACCGACTGGTCCATTTGGTCAGAGGCCAGCAGATGGATACCACCATTGCGCCCAAGCGATCCTTCGGCGTAGTTGTCGCGAAGGACCGACAGGATGTGTTCGCGCAAGGGATCCTCATATCCAGATGCAACATCGCGGATGATCACAATATCTGTCTGTAGTCCGCCGCGCTGCCAGAGGTTCTGCGCACGGATAACCGTATCCAGCAGACCCGGCTCCTCCGGGCGAGCCAGTTTGATTAACAGGATTGGCAGATCACCGGAAATGCCAAAACGCCAAAGGTCCGGCTGGCCCTGCCAAGCGGTTCCAGTTGTGGCGGCCGCGCTGCGCAGCGTATGTCCCGGCTGCGCCAGGAACGAGGACAGCACTTGCAGTTCGGGCAAATGTTCCGGATCGAGATCGACGGCTTGGACGGCGCGCGTAGCCTCCAGCCCGGCATCGCGAAAAGCGCGTTCGATCACCGCAAATGGGTAGCGTCGGGCGATACCAAGGGCCTTGGCCCGAGAACTGCCTGCAACTGTCAGAAAGGCGCATTGCTTGGTCTCCATCGGTGCCAGTGAGACGCGCGCTTGCAATGCCATCACCGGGTCCAGCGTCCATCCCGTCTGCCCACTCAAATCCGCGTTGAGACCCGCTGGAGCCTCAGCGTTACCGTGGCGGCCCAGAAATGTCAGGCGGTCGGTGTCGTAGCCCGCCAACACGATGCTAGGGTCGTCAGAGACGAGTTTGTGCAGAAGAAGGGGTGGCGCGTCCTCCGGCCTGCGCGGGCGGCGCTGGAATAGCAGCGCCTGTTCGTTCGGCAGCTCCTCACTGTGAACAAAGAGCTTGCTGAACGCCGGGTGCCTTTCGTCATCTTGCGGCGGGGCCAGTACGACCTCTGCATATGTTGTCAGGTCGATCGTGCGGTGGCGGTTCGTTTCGTTAATGACGGTAATGCGGCGAATTTCAACGTCATCATAGGGTGCCACCATGACATCGGCGCGGATGGCGATCCCCTCCTTCCGCTGCAGCATCTCGACCATGTGTTGATGAAACACTGTCTTGGTTTCGTCGCAGGATGCCCCAGCAGGCAGGCGCCCGACTGACCACAACCGCCCGCTGTCGACGTCTTTGACGTAAGCCCATGTGCCCAACCCGTCACAGGTGGGGTCAGGCCGCCAGCGGGTCAGCGCATATTGTCGCCAAAGTAGTCCACCGCTCCCGGCACTTGAGATACGCGTGGTCATGCGACCATTTCCAAGGAAATGCATTTGGGGCACCGCTATATCTTGCGATGGAATCCAAGGGGACAACGCTGGTGGACGGGCCGTCTCAGGCTCGTCCTCCCACGTCTCATCAGCACGACCGCTTTCCAGCGGTGCATCCCACGGCACGCGTTCTTGCAAGACCAGACTGATGGCCGAGACGGGCTTCTCGTGGCGCACATAATTCACCAGAACGTCATTCGTCAGCACATTGCAGATTGCTGCCATGGTCATCCCCTGATGATGTGCCATAAACGTATGGACCGGCAGGGCAGGCTGACTTTCTGATGTGCGGCTTGGGGTAAAATCCAGCGCCTCGATGAAGCCGTAACAGGTCAGCGCGCCCCTGCTTTGCAGATCACGCAGGTTGTCAGTAGCCGCGCGTGGGCGGGCGCAGAGTGCCAGCGCTGTGGCATAAGGAGCCACCACAAGGTCTTCGGACAGGCCACGCCTGATCCCCAGGCCCGGAACCCCAAATGCCCGGTATTGGTAATTGCCTTCCGCGTCTGTCACACCGAATGCGGATTCAGAGATGCCCCAGGGGATACCCCGTTCCGCTGCATAGCTTTGCTGGAATTCCACCGCTGTCAGTTCGCTTTCGCCCAGCAACGTATCGCGGTGACTGGGCAAGAGAAGGGGCGGCATCAAATACTCGAACATCGACCCGTTCCACGACAGGATCGACGGTTTCCCATTCAACTGGGTGATTGGCCTGCCGAACGAGAACCAGTGCTCGGGCGGGGCATCGCCTTTTGCAATTGCAAAAAGGCTGGCCAATCGGGCCTCTGTCGCCAGCAGGTCGTAGTGGTTATGATCCATCTGGCCGTTGCTCAGATTGTAGCCAATCCAGAAGAGCCGCGACTTGGGATTGTAGAGAAAGGCAAAATCCATAGCGTATGCCAGGCGGTGGGCATGTTCAGCAACCGAAACGAGATCATCATGAAGCTGTTTTTGTGCGGTCGCCCCACGCGCAATCGCGTCATCAAGCGCCGTCAGCCAGTCTCGTGATCCGGCGTCAAGGTCGGTCTCTGACAATTGGTCGCTGATTGCGCCGTGCAGATTTTCATGCCTGCCCGGAATAGCCATCAGCAAGCCGTCCAGTGTCTTTTCTGCAAACGAAAGCATCGGCGCGGGCACATCGCCAAAGAGAGCCAGCCAAGGCGCATAGCGTGCCTGATCGCGCTGCATCGCTTGCAAATGGTGATTGGTCCGTTCCACCCAGACGCTGACATCCTGAAGCGCCTCGTGCGACACCTCGCGCGCTTCTTCGATTGCAGCCTGCACAAGCGTTTCCAGCCGCGGCCAAAGGTCTGTGGACAGGTTGTCCTGCGCAGCGACCAGCTTCGCCGGGTTGTTTTGCAGGTCTTCTATCGCCTGCTGGATTTCACCCTCGATAGCATCCAGTGCCCCGCGGTCACAGGATGGCAACTCGCGCACCGTAGTGGTCAATAGTTCTATTGTCGTCATCAGCCCGCCAAAGCTGCGCAAATCGACTGGCGGGGTGTCACACGCCTCAAGGCAACCCTGTTTGAGCGCGATCAGCGACATCGCCAGATTGCCACTGTCGACGGTCGAGACATACTCGGGCTCCAGCGTTTGCAGCGATCGCGTGTCGAACCAGTTCAGGATGTGGCCGCGATGCTTTTTCATCCGGTCAAGCGTGTGCAGCGTGTTGTTGGCCCTTGCGGCAAGTTCGGCCCGTGAAATGAAACCTAGCTCCAGCGCAGATAAGGCAGAGACAAGATACAGGCCGATGTTGGTTGGCGATGTCCGATGCGCCACCACAAGGTCGGGTGCTTCCTGAAAATTGTCGGGTGGCAACCAGTTGTCATCCGGGCCAACGAAGGCCTCAAAGAAATACCACGTGCGCCGTGCAATCTGCGTCAGATATTGGCGGTCGGCCTTTGTTGGCACTTCGCCCCGGAATGTTCGCCGCCGGGCTGTCAGGACTGCGATCTCGGGTGCCACCAGCCACAGCGCGAGAATTGGCAGGGCGGGCAATAGTGCGGTGACATCGTAAAGTGCAAGGTCGATGCCAAGAACAATCGCAACGGCTGAGGATGGCCACATCCGACGCCACGTTGCGGATCGCAGGCTTTTGCCTGCAAGTGCCTTTGCCGCATGCGCAGCTGACGTCCACTCCAGCAGGTGTTTCTTGCTGACAAACAGACGGTAGAGCGTGCGCGAAATCGCGTCGATGCAGATCAGCGTGTCACTAACCAGAAATGTGATGGACAGGAACCACCGTCCGCCTTGCACTGAAATCCGGTCCGTCATCTTGCGCAGAAAATTGCGACGGACACCACCGGTTGCGATATTGAAAACCTCGCCTATCAGGTAGGTGCCCAGAGCGGCGACAGCCAATAACGTCCAGATCAGGGTACTGCCGGGGAAAATGGCCCAACCTCCAATGAAAAATGCCAGCATTGCGGGGGGTAGAAGGCTTCGGCGCAGGTTGTCGGCGATCTTCCAGCGATCAAGCATGCCCAGTGGCGTTCTTGCACGTGACCCATCCCGCATTGGCACGCGGCGGCCAAGCCAGCGCAAAAGCTGCCAGTCACCGCGGATCCAACGGTGCATGCGCGTGGCGTATTCGGGGTAGCTGGTTGGCAAATCCTCATACACAACCACGTTGCTGGCAAGCCCGACCCGACCGTACGCACCCTCAAACAGGTCATGGCTGAGGATGCTGTTGTCTGGCACCCGGTCCGCCATGATCTTTTGCATCGTCGCGATGTCATAGATGCCCTTGCCGACAAAGATACCGGTGCCAAAAAGATCCTGATACACATCCGAGACAGCGCGCGAGTAGATATCGATTGCAGTGTCACCGCCGTATAGGTGGGAAAAATGGGTCCGCTGGCCGGGTTTCGGCAAAATTTCGACACGCGGTTGCAGGATCGAATAGCCTGCAGTGACCTGACCGGTTTCCACGTCGATCCTGGGACGGTTCAGCGGATGCGCCATGATGCCAATGAGACGTGACGCCGTGGCTGGTGGCAGTTCGGTGTCCGCATCCAAAACGATGGCATATTTGGTGCCGACAAGCCGTGCGACATCTCCGGCCGTGACAGGAAACGCGTCGCTTTCGCCCGTCAGGACCAGCGTGTTGAATTCCTCTAGCTTGCCGCGCTTGCGCTCCCATCCCATCCAGCAATCCTCGACGTCGTTGAACCGCCTGCGCCGGTGCAACAACACGAAGGGGCCATCCGACTGCTGCCCGTGGTGCGTGTTCAACCGCGCGACACCGTCGCGCAACGCCGCTTCTATCTCCGGATCTCCGGGTGCCGCCTCCGTCTTGGCATCTGCAAGGTCAGACAGGATCACGTAAAGAAGACTGGGGTCTGCATTTGCAATTTGCCGGATTTCGATTTTCTCAAGAATACCGGACACTTCGTTGGCATCGCGCAAGATGACCGGGACCACGACAGCAGTTGTCAGATGGTCCGGCACGCCGTCTGAGAAGTCGCGCTCTGGCAAGGGGACAGGCTTTGTCAGCCGGGTGATAGCCCAATGGACAACCGTGACGCTGAGGATTGTGGCAGGCAGCAACGCAATCGCCAGTCCGGCAAGCCATTGCCATATGTTAGGGTCGAAGCGCCCCATATACCAAAGCGGCAGAACAAGCGCCAAGACAACACCTGCAATCAGTCCCGTACCATAGAAAAATCCAGCCCTTTGATTGAATGCGCGTTGCAACCTTTCTTTGACGGTCGGGCGATATTTGATGGCTGTTTCGAGTTCATCGATGCCCGCATCCACCAGCCAATAGCCGACATGCGATGCGATAGGATCAGCTTTGGCTTGTTGCGCCAGTTGGATTGCAGTTTGCGCAATCTCAATTTCCGATAACTCCGCACGTGCAGCCATGCCTTCCAATACCGTCCGGTACCGGTTGCGTGCTTCGAACGTCATGCCGTCGTAGATTTTCGCCGGATCGCTGCGCAAAACCGCCTCGGCCAGACTGACCTGATCGACGAAGTCCTCCCATTTGATCGTCTGCAAGGCCACGAGGTTGGACAGTGCCTGTGCAACGCGGTCGGTGGTCTCTGTCGCTGGGGCAGTGTCTGTGTGCCCAGCGGCGATGGCGCGGATTTCAAGGTCGCTGTTCAGTTTTCCGAAAGCCTTAACAAGCGCCTCAAGACAGGCCAGACGCAGCATCGACGGAATGGCCCAAAGCTCGGCATTGGTCAGGGGGGCGGCGCTTTGAAATTCAGTTATCCGGCCGACCACGCCCTCCAACGAAAGTGGTGGGTTCAATGCCTCATAAAGGGACTGTGCAAGACCATAGGCGCGTGGAAAACGTGCGCCCGGCTGGGCGTCCAAAGCTGGCTGTTGTCGATAGTAGTCGCGGGGCAGATCTTCCTCGACCTGTCGAATGGCGCGCGCGACCTGATAGTCGTTGTCAAGCAACCAATCCGCTGCGCGGACATGGTCCTGAGGCGGATCCTGACAATAGGCACGCGCACGTTTGAGCCAGTCAGACAGCTTTGGCAGCGCGCGATAAACGGGCAGCATATCCGGCCAAACTTGACCAAATCTTTGGCCGTGGGGCAACCCCCGCAGCGTCCCATTTGGCTGCGCCTCGTCGTCTTTCACAGCTTAGGGCCCGCCGGTTGGCGCACACCTTTGGATGCCGTACTACTGAAAGCGTGTTCTTCAGCATGCTTCATGCTCTGGCGCAGCATCAGAACTGGAATGCCCGAATGCTTTAGAACGAAACTGGCCACATCACCCGCCGGGACATCGGAATGGCCGCTTTGTCCATGCGAGGCGATGATGATCAAGTCCGCGTTCTGGTCTTTCGCGACCTGTAGCAGGGACCGCCTCGCGTCTTCGCCGACAACGGTTCGCGTTGAGATCACGACGCCTGTACCGGCTAAGCGGCCAGTTATGCCATCCAGATAGGACTTGCCAATCCGTTTGTTGCGTTCTGTGACCTGTTTGCGCAGTGCTATGGCTTCATCGTCGCTGACGCCGATCTCGGCCACCCCCGGCGGTGGCGTGACATAGCAAAGCATCAATTCCGAATTCTCGGCACTCGCCAAACGCACCGCGCGCGGCAGTACGCTTTCTGCGCGCGCTGACCCATCAATCGGAACAAGTATCCGGGCGTATCCACCGCCTTTGCGGCGTGCGCCAACCGTAGGCACCCTAAGGATGGAAGCCTGACTTAACGCCAAAACCGCCTGCGCGAACTTGCCGGTTTCCTGCGGCAGCGATTGGCCCTCACCCAGAACCACAATGGTCTCTTTCGGTTGCGCCAGCATGAATGCGCTGATCTGCTCCAGACAGTTTCCTTCAAGGATATGGGTGCTGATGCTTCGGTTAGGGTTTTCGTGGTCTTTCGCACATGTACCAAGCAGGCTCTCGATATCGCGGCGATGGATGTCCCATTCAACTGGATCAACCGGATGAGCGCCGTTGCTTTGCGAGTCCAGCGCATGCAACAAGACCACGTCACCTCCGAATGCGTTGGCGAGCGCCATGCCATGCGACATCAATCGGCTTGCCGATTGTGGATGCCGTATCCCGATGACAATTTCTGATGGAGGTTTTTGTGCTCCCGTCTTGCCGCCCTCCAGAGCAGAGGAGGTATCGTGTGTGTCCGAAGGTACCGTTAGCATAGCCCGCTCCAATTCTGGTGATTGATAGTCGTGCCCGCTGGCAAACCGATTGACGAAGACCACTCAGCAACAGCAATTGCGCGGACCCATAAGTGGTAACAGATCGCCCGGTCATCAGGATTGACAGTTATCAATCTGCACTCACTCAACCGACCGCGAAACCAAGGTCTAATGCGGTGTATCCGCGAAACGCATCGCACCAATGGGGCGGACAAAAGATGCATGAGGTCCTTTTTCGGAGTCCTTGTTGTCCAAGGACAACTCAACAGTGTCGCCTTCGTTCAAGGCATCAAATCCGTCGCCGTCAACCGCATTGCGATGGAAATATATCAGACGCCCGTCTGTCGTTTCGATGTGTCCATAACCCGTGTGCCCATTCAACATCGCGATCCGGCCCTGAAGCGGTTGGACATGGGTCTCTGGCCGCTCCTTGTGGGTGTCGCCCCATTTGCACAGCTTGCGCTCCATCGCGTTGAAGGCATCCCTGATGGCGATGTAAACATCGGTGTGTGCCTTGTCGTCGCCCGGATGCCGTGTAATCGCTAGCGTCTGTCCGGGAAGTTCGACCGAGATATCGATCACGTATTGCGTTGCCTTGTGTTTCTTGTTGGGCGCACGCACCCAGACGTGGCATTTGTGTAATTCAGGGCTCATGGCCTCAAGCTTGGCGATCCGTTCTTCTACTTTGGCGGTGATCGCATCCGAAGGTGCAATCCCCTGAAAGGTGATATCCGTAGACTCCGTTGTCAAAGCACTCTCCCTTTTCTAGCCTAACCTAACCCAAGCTCGGGCCGCATCGCTGGTTGGTCATCGTCATCCGCAGCCTCGGTCATTGTTGCTTCGGTGAGCAGCAGCACGCTGGCGACCGACACCGCGTTTTCTAACGCAATGCGCACGACCTTTGTCGGGTCGATGATGCCGGCTTCGATCAGATCGACGTATGAATTCGTCGCCGCATCAAACCCGTGTGCGCCTTTGCCTTTCAGCATTTCAGCGACCACTACGCCGCCATCGACGGCAGAGTTTTCGGCAATCTGCCGCGTCGGCATACTCAGGGCCCGGCGCAGGATTTGCAGCCCCGTGCGTTCGTCGCCAGTTGTCAACGTTTCCTCCGCTTCTATGGCTTGCGTGCAGCGCAACAGCGCCAGCCCGCCGCCCGGCACGATCCCTTCTGCGACGGCGGCTTTGGTTGCATTGATCGCATCGTCCAATGCCTCTTTCTTGCTTTGCATTTCCGCCTCAGACGGCGCACCTGCGCGAATGACGGCCACACCCCCCGACAGCCGCGCCAGTCGTTCCTGCAGTTTCTCGCGATCATAATCGCTCGTGGCGCGTTCGATCTGAACCTTGATCTGAGCGATCCGCGCTTCAATGGCGTCTTTCTTGCCCGCACCACCAATAATGGTGGTTGTGTCAGCGTCCGAGACGATCCTTGCGGCGCGACCCAATTGGGTCATATCCACGTTCTCAAGCTTGATGCCCAGTTCTTCGGATACCACCTGAGCGTCGGTCAGGATCGCAATATCCTCCAACATCGCCTTGCGCCGGTCCCCGAACCCCGGCGCTTTGACAGCGATGGCCCGGAACACCCCACGCAACTGGTTCACCACTAGGGTTGCTAGCGCCTCGCCAGTGATATCTTCGGCGATCAACATGACCGGTTTGCCGCTTCGCGCGATATCCTCCAACAGTGAAACCAGATCCTTCAGGTTGGTGATCTTCCGGTCGCAGATCAGGATTTGGGCGTCTTCTAGCACCGCTTCCATCTTTTCGGGATTGGTCACGAAATAAGGAGAGATGTAGCCGCGGTCGAATTGCATGCCTTCGACAACATCGAGGGTTGTTTCGGTTGTCCGGGACTCCTCCAGCGACACGATGCCGTCGTCACCCACTTTTTCCATAGCATCGGCAATCATCTCACCCACGATCATGTCGTTATGCGCCGAGATCGCCGCAACTTGTGCCTTTTCGGTGCGTGTGCGGACGGGTTCTGACAGCGCCTCCAGCGCCTTCTTTGCGGCGGCAAGCCCGCGTTCAAGACCGCGCCTGATCTCAACGCCGCTGGCCCCGGCCACGATGTTGCGCGTGCCATCTGCAAAAATCTCATGCGCAAGCAAGGTCGCTGTGCTGGTTCCGTCGCCAACCGCATCGCCGGTCTTTTCGGCCGCTTGACGCAGGATTTGTGCACCAAGGTTCTCCGCAGGATCCTCCAGAACAACCTCTTTGGCGATAGTTACGCCATCATCGCAGACCACCGGCGATCCAAACCGCTTTTGCATCAGGACGGATTTTGAGCGTGGTCCAAGCGTGACACGCACCGCATCCGCAAGTGC
>JARFRG010000203.1 GCA_029287375.1 Boseongicola sp.
GCCCGCGATGTCACTGCTCGTGATTTCCACGTCGTTCGTACCTGCAGGCTTCGCCTGACCGTTCACCTCACATCCGGTGTTATCCAAAGTAACCGTGTCTGCAGAATATTCGTAGTCAATTGCATCGGCAGTGCCGGACGCGACAACAGACATACCGGACTGGCGATAATCCAGAGAGACCCGCGTCACACCGCCTGTTTCATTCGGTGTTGTCGCCTCGATCGGGATGATCGTCGGGAATTCAACGGTTACGGTCCCGTCTGATTGGCGCGTCAACACGATCCGGTCAATGGTAAGGATGATTCCTCCGGCGCCCGCGCCTTCGTTTGATCTCATGGTGACGCCGGTGATCGTCAGGGCATCTCCGTCGCGTGTCTGCGTGCCATCGACGTCATAGCCAAAGCCTTGTGTATAGGTTTCCCAGTCGTTCCAGACATCATCTGCCGTAAGCTCGGCTGCGGCGGTTGTGGCGCAAAGCGCTATGGCGGAGCTGGCATAAAAGTGGCGCATGAAGCGAGACATTTCAGTATCCTTTTGGCATGGATGAGCGCACATCGTCAGGTATGGGCGCGGGATGGTCAAGGGCCCTTGGGCTGGACCCGCGTGCGCCGCAGGTCTACGACTACCCCCAGACCCATAAACGAGAGGAAACACCATGGATATGACCGGAAAAACAGTCATGATTACCGGCGCCAGCCGCGGTATTGGTGCGGCCGCCGCAAAAGTGTTCGCAGGTGCGGGTGCCAACGTCGCACTTTTGGCCCGTGGCCAGAGTGATATTGCGGATTTGGCTGGCGAAATCGGAGAGCGCGCATTGGCCATTCCGTGCAACGTTGCACGCTACAGCGATATGATGACCGCGGTTGAGGCCACGGTCGATACCTTTGGTGGTTTGGATGTGCTTATCAACAATGCCGGTGTGATCGAACCGATCTCGCATATCGCGTCTGCAGACCCTGACGCTTGGGGTGATGTGATCGATATTAACCTGAAAGGCGTCTTCAACGGGATACATGCCGCGTTGTCAGTGATGAAGCAAAGCGGATCAGGCTCTATTTTGACCATTAGTTCAGGTGCGGCCCACGGTCCTGTCGAAGCATGGAGCCATTATTGCGCCTCGAAAGCGGCGGTGCACATGCTGACGCAGTGTCTGGACAAGGAAGAGGCCGCACATGGCATCCGTGCGATGGGCCTGTCGCCGGGCACTGTGGCGACACAGATGCAGCGTGAGATTAAGGCAAGCGGGATCAATCCGGTCAGTCAACTGGATTGGGATGTCCATATTCCACCAGACTGGCCCGCGCGCACGCTGTTATGGATGTGCGGCCCCGAGGCGGATGCGTGGTGTGGTCAGGAGATTTCGCTGCGCGATGAAGAGATACGCAAAAAGGTTGGCCTCTTATGATAGAGGTCGAAAACAGCGGCGATGTCTGGACTGTGACCCTTAATCGGCCCGACAAGGCCAATTCGCTCACCGAACAGATGCTTGTCGATCTTGTCGCAACACTGCGCAATGCGCGGGACGCGCGGGCTGTTATTCTGACAGGTCGTGGCAAGGTGTTCAGCGCCGGAGCCGATCTTGAGGCGGCGCGTGCGGGGCTGGCGACGTCCCCGCTGTGGGAAGAGTTGTCAGAGGCCATCGCAAGCCTGCCTGCATTTACCATTGCTGCCTTGAACGGAACGCTCGCGGGCGGGGCCTTTGGTATGGCGCTGGCCTGCGATATTCGCATTGCACCGCCGTCGGCCAAGTTTTTCTATCCGGTTATGACGTTGGGTTTTCTGCCGCAGCCAAGCGACCCCGGCAGACTGGCGGCGCTGATTGGCCCGTCGCGGGCAAAGCTGATTTTGATGGGGGCTCAGAAGATTGACGCAGAAGAAGCACTGTCTTTTGGATTGATCGACCGGATTGTGCCACAAGAAAACATAGTGTCTCAGGCGTCCGAACTGGTTGCCGCGACTGTCCAGGCGCCAGGGGAAATCGCGGTGGGCATAAAGAACATGTGTCACTAACGCGTGCGTTTTCGCATCCCGCCCGGCACTTTGGACATGAAACCGGGAGGTCTTTTGCGCACCCAGCCAATAAATTTTTCTAAGCGAGGATGTGTTCGCAGCGCGTCTACCGTGTTGAAATCCCGAGCAAGCTCGGCTTCGGACAGTGTTGCGTGTATCTCCCGATGACAAATGTGATGGAGCAAAACCGTTGGCCCGCCTTTTCCTCCCTTCAGTTTCGGGATGAGGTGGTGCAGGCTTTGTTTCACGTCCGGCGGTATCGGGCGGTCGCATAGGGGACAAATCGGGTCTGACATTCGGCTTGCTCTGGCATATGGCTACGGTCAAGACTTAGGCGGTTACCGAGTTCGGGAAAGAGGGACGTGTTGTGGAAATTGACCTGACAGACCAGCCGCAGATCGTGCAAGATGCTTTTGGCTGGGGACAACAGGTTTGGGACATCGCGCAATCATGGGCGCTGAGCCCTGCGGCCTGGTCGCAATTTGCGCTGCTGATTCTGGCGTATCTGGCAGCGGTGATGGTCGCCGCTCGTCTGCGCGGCACACTGCGTGGTCTACTAACCCCGGCGGAGGACGCGGACACGATGGTGGCGCGGGCGCGCCGTGCTTCGCTGGTCTATCTGCCTTTGTTGCTGCCGCTATTGGCCTACGCCTTTACCGCAATCGGAGAAACCGTCGTCAGGTCCTTGTTCGACAGTGGCGCTGTGATTGCCTTTGGCAAGCGCTTCTTCCTGTTTCTTGCGGTCCGGACATTGGTGCGCGAGATCATTTCCGACCCGCTGCTCAAGTTGTTGGGGCGCTATGTTTTGCTGCCGATTGCGGCGATCTATGCCTTGGGCCTTTTGGACGAGGTGTCAGCCGCCCTGAATGAAATGACGGTCAATCTGGGGAATATTTCGTTTTCAGTGATGAGCCTTTTGCGCGGTATTGTGGCGGGCAGCTTCCTGTTCTGGCTGGGGGGGTGGACGAACCGGCAAAGCGCGCAGTTCATCGAAGCACAGCAGGAAATGCGCCCTTCGATCCGCCAGCTTGTTGCCAAGTCTGTTGAGTTCACGATTTTCACCGTCGCATTCTTGCTGCTGCTTAACATTATGGGGATCAACCTAAGCACGCTGGCTGTTATCGGGGGCGCTGTCGGTGTGGGGCTGGGGTTCGGTCTGCAAAAGATCGCGTCGAACTTCATCTCTGGCGTTATTCTGCTGGTCGAAGGGCAGGCAACGGTTGGCGATTACGTCGAACTGGACGGCGGCGAGGCCGGTCGCATCGTCAAGATGACGGCGCGGGCGGCGATCCTTGAGACATTTGACGGTCGCTGGATCGTTGTGCCGAATGAAGATTTCATCACAACACGGGTTACCAACTATTCCGACAGCGGATCGGCAAATCGATACGAGGCGCCGTTTTCGGTCAGCTATGACACCGACATCAACAAAGTACCCGCTATAATCGAGGCCGCAGTTGCCACCCATCCC
>JARFRG010000213.1 GCA_029287375.1 Boseongicola sp.
GGCGGACAGATGATCATCCGATCGCCGACATGGCGCATGATGAGGTTGTTGGCAAAACATCGTTCGCGACAGATCAGACCGGCGGTGCCGGGGCCACCGGCGAAGGCCGCGCGCGCCGCTTTGTCGGGGGTCAGCGCGACAGAGCCCATAAGTCCGACGATTTTTGCTTCGCCGACAAGCGTATGGTCTGTCAGGGCCTCCCACTTTTCACGCATGTAAGGGGCGGCCGTGTCGTTGACGTGATTGATGAGGTGATCGTCTTCGATGATGCGCAGGTTTTCAAGCGCGACGGCGCAGGCGACGGGATGGCCAGAGTAGGTGTAGCCGTGGTTAAACTCGTCCTGTCCGATCGTGTTGGCGACGTCATCTGACAAAATCGATCCGCCAATGGGCATATAACCAGAGGACAAACCTTTGGCGATTGTCATGATGTCGGGCTGGACGCCGATGGTTTCGCTACCGAACCAATTGCCGGTGCGCCCAAATCCGCAGATCACTTCGTCGGCGATGAACAGGATATCACGCTCTGCGCAGATGCGTTTGATTTCCGGCCAATAGGTTTCAGGCGGAACAATCACCCCGCCAGCGCCCTGAATGGGTTCGGCGATAAAGGCCGCGACACGGTTTTCCCCAAGTTCGTCAATGGCCTGTTCCAATTCGCGCGCCCGCGCGAGGCCAAAATCTTCTGGCGACATCTGGCCCCCTTCAGCCCACCAGTTTGGTTGGTTGATATGGTGGATATCAGGGATCGGCATGCCGCCTTGCGCGTGCATCGCCGCCATCCCGCCAAGCGAGGCGCTGCCGATGGACGAGCCATGATACGCGTTCTTGCGGCTTATGATGATGGTCTTTTCGGGCTTGCCCTTGAGATCCCAATAGCGGCGCACAATGCGGATATTGGTGTCATTCGCATCCGAGCCGCCGCTTGCAAAAAAGACGTGGTTCAGATCACCGGGGGCAAGCTCGGCCAGTTTCGCGGCAAGCGCGATGGCTGGCACGTGGGTCGTCTTGAAGAAGGTGTTATAGTACGGAAGCTCACGCATTTGCCGCGCCGCAACGTCCGCCAGTTCACCCCGTCCGTAGCCGACATTCACACACCAAAGCCCGGCCATGGCATCGAGGATTTTTTCGCCTTCACTGTCAAAGAGAAAGACACCTTCGCCGCGCGTGATGACACGTGCGCCACGTTGCTTGAAGTCTCCCTGTGCGGAAAACGGGTGCATGTGATGGGCCGCGTCAAGGGCCTGAAGTTCGGCCGTTGGCATGTGATTCGTGATTGCGGGCATGGGTGTCTCCAACAAGCGGGGTGCTTCGCTGAAAATATGATCAAATTATCACCGCGGTCAATCCGCGATATCGCAGCCCTAGTCGGTGAGGGTCAGGCGCACTTGTCCGATACCCTGGCGAATGTCATCGCCTATCGCATTCGCGGCCCGCACAGGATCACCTTCGCGCAGCGCTGTTAGAGCCTCATCATGTTTGTCGGGCAGGTTCGCGGTACCAAAGCGGCCACAAACGATTCGCAGACTCGGGCCACTTTGAAGCCAAAGCGATTGTGACAACTTGCTCAATACAGGGGCATCGGCCTGATCATAGAGTCGAAAATGGAAGCGATAATTAAACTCCAGATAGCGTTCAACATTGCCCGACGCGATGGCGCGGTCGATCTCTGCATCCAGCAACGCCAAGTCTTTCAGGCATGTATCGGACATCTTGCGCGCGGCGAGTTCGGTCAGTCTGGGTTCTATCGCAAGGCGCGCAAAGCCGATCTCGTCGAGGGATTTCCGGGTAATCGCAGGCACGCTCACACGGCGATTTCCCCCAGTTTCCAAGGCTCCTTCGGCTGTCAGGCGGCGTATGGCTTCGCGGACCGGGGTCATTCCGCCCCCGACCGAATCGATGAGACCCTGTATCGTCACCGCTTGCCCGGGAACCAGAATTCCGAAAAGTATCATGTCGCGAATCTGGTGATAGATTGCTAGGTGTTCTGGGCGTTTGACGATGCTTTTATCCATTCGGGCGATCCTAGATCAAAAGAGCGAGGACGTGCCGTCATATGGGCCCGACCATGAATTATCTTGTTTCCGCGTCACTATTTGATCAAATATGTACGCAAGTGCCAATGGGAGAATAAAAATGAAAATTAAGTTCGCTACAATGACGGCTGTCGTTGCGCTGTGCGCGTCGTCGGCTTTTGCTGATGAGGTCCGGGTCTATAACTGGTCCGATTATATCGACGAAGCGCTGTTGGAAAAGTTTGAAGCCGAAACCGGCATCGAGCTGATCTACGACGTGTTCGATTCCAATGAGGTTTTGGAAACCAAGATGCTTTCGGGCGGATCGGGTTACGACATCGTCGTGCCGACCGGCGATTTCTTGCAGCGCCAGATCACGGCCGGTGCATTTCAGGCGCTGGACTTTTCCAAGCTGCCAAACGCAGAGAATCTCTGGGATCTGATCAAGGACCGTACCGCGCAGTATGATCCGGGCAATGCTTATTCGATCAACTACATGTGGGGGACCACAGGGCTTGGCGTGAACGTCCAGAAGGTCACTGAAATTCTCGGCGAAGATGCTCCGATCGACTCGCTGGAGTTGCTTTTCAATCCGGAAAATATGGAAAAGCTGGCGGAATGTGGCGTGTATATGCTGGATGCCCCGACCGAGGTTATCCCTGCTGCGCTGACTTACATCGGCGAGGATCCAAATTCGTTTGATACGGATTTGATCAACAAGGCCGGTGACGTGCTTTTGGGCGTGCGTCCGCATATCCTGAAGTTCCACAGTTCGGAATACATCAACGCTCTTGCCAATGGAGACATCTGCGTTGCTTTCGGTTGGTCCGGCGATATCCTTCAGGCGCGTGACCGTGCTGACGAGGCGGACAATGGTGTAGAGATTGCCTATAATGCACCCAAAGAGGGTGCGTTGATGTGGTTCGACCAGATGGCCATCCCGGTGGATGCACCAAACCCTGAAGCGGCGCATAAGTTTCTGAACTTCATCATGGATGCTGAAAACATGGCCGCTGCGTCGAACTATGTTTACTACGCCAACGGAAATGCGGCCTCGCAGCCGTTTCTGGAAGAGGATGTGATCGGCGATCCTGCCATCTATCCGTCTGCAGAGACATTGGAGAAGCTGTACACACCTGTGCCTTATCCGCCGAAAGTGCAGCGGGTTGTCACTCGGCTCTGGACCAAAGTTAAGTCTGGTATCTAAGATCATCGACAGGCGCCCAGAGGTTTCGGCCTCTGGGCGTTTTTAACTTTGGGGGACGGGTATGGCGGCTTCAGGCAACAACGAGGTGTTTGCGCCATGGAAGGATCGGGACGCAGTTCCGTTGATCCGTATCGATCAGATCACCAAGCGGTTCGGTGATTTTACAGCGATCGACAACGTGTCTCTGGATATCTATCCGCAGGAATTTTTCGCGCTTTTGGGCCCCTCGGGGTGTGGGAAAACCACGCTGATGCGGATGCTTGCCGGGTTCGAGACGCCCAGCGAGGGACGCATCACCATTGACGGGGTCGACATGGCCTCGGTGCCGCCGAACAAGCGGGCGGTGAATATGATGTTTCAATCCTATGCGCTGTTTCCGCATCTGAGCGTGTGGGACAACATTGCCTTTGGTTTGCGACGCGATAGCCAGGACAAGGATCAGGTCGCCGCGCGCGTTGAAGAAATGTTGAAGCTTGTGCAGTTGTCGCAGTTCGCGCGCCGCAAGCCGCATCAAATTTCGGGCGGGCAAAGACAGCGTGTTGCCTTGGCGCGGTCCTTGGCGAAGGCGCCTAAGCTGCTGTTGCTGGACGAGCCTTTGGGGGCTTTGGACAAGAAGCTTCGGCAGGAAACGCAGTTTGAACTGATGGATATTCAGGAAAAGACCGGAACCACTTTTGTGATCGTGACGCATGATCAGGAAGAAGCGATGACAGTGGCCAGTCGGGTCGCGGTGATGAACAATGGCCAGCTTGTTCAGGTTGAGACGCCCGAAGTGATTTATGAGCAGCCAAGCTCGGTATATGTCGCTGATTTCATTGGAGATGTGAACCTGATCGAAGGATCGGTAGCGGCCCTGGGTGAGGGGGCGGAATTGGCCTGGGCCGAAGGGCGCGCTTCGTTGATCGGGCAGCTGGGGGCCGCGTTGAGCAAGGGGCAAAGTGCGACTTTTGCAATCCGGCCTGAAAAGATTGCAATCTCGTCGGACGAGCCCCTTGATCGGCGCAATCGGGTGCGCGGCAAGATTTTAGATATCGGGTATTTGGGGAACTTGTCGACGTACCATGTGGAACTTCCGGAAGGGCCGGTGGTGAAATGCGAAGTGGGCAATCGCTCGCGGATTGAGCGGCGTGATTTCACCTGGGAAGACGAAGTTTGGCTGAGTTGGAGCGACACGGCCGGGTTGGTGTTGGCGCGATGATGTTTGGGGGCGGGCATAAGGCTTTTGCGGGGCTCTGCCCCGGACCCCGGAGTATTTTAGCCAAGAAGAAATACAATTTTAGTCAAATTGTCTGGGAGTTTGGCGCATGAGGCGGTTGCTGGTTGCGGTTCCCTATGTCTGGCTTGTGGTGCTGTTTTTGGTGCCGTTCGGGATCGTTCTGAAGATTTCCTTGTCCGACATTGCGCTGGCCATTCCGCCCTATACGCCAACCTTGGATTTGTCCGAGGGCTGGACCGGCTTCAAAGCGTTTCTCAGTCAGCTTGATCTGGAGAACTACGTTTTTCTGACCAGCGACGATCTGTATTGGAAAGCCTATCTCTCGTCTTTGCAGATCGCGTTTTTGTCGACGTTTTTCACGCTTTTGGTCGGTTTTCCCGTGGCTTACGCGATGGCACGCGCGGCAGAGGAATGGCGGCCCGCGCTGTTGATGCTGGTGATCCTTCCGTTCTGGACCAGCTTTTTGATCCGGGTTTATGCATGGATCGGCATCTTGTCGACGGAAGGGTTCTTGAACCAGTTCCTGATGTGGACGGGCGTCATTTCCGAGCCTCTCACAATCCTGAACACCAACACGGCGGTCTATATTGGCATCGTCTATACCTATCTGCCGTTCATGATTTTGCCGATCTATGCGACGCTCGAAAAGATGGACGGATCGCTTTTGGAAGCGGCGGAAGATCTCGGATGTTCCCGGATGCAGGCGTTCTGGCTGGTGACCGTGCCTTTGGCGATGCCGGGCGTGGTGGCGGGGTGTTTTTTGGTCTTTATCCCGACGCTGGGCGAGTTCGTGATCCCGTCTTTGCTGGGTGGTTCGGACACGTTGATGATCGGCAAGGTGCTTTGGGAAGAGTTTTTCAACAACCGTGACTGGCCTGTGGCAAGTTCGGTGGCAATCATCCTTTTGCTGATCCTGATCGTCCCGATCATCCTGTTTCAGCGTAATCAGCAGATCAACAAGGAGGCCGACCAGTGAGACGTTTGTCGACCTTCAACATTGTTTCGCTGACGCTTGGGTTTGCGTTTTTGTACATCCCGATGGTGATTTTGGTCGTCTACAGCTTCAACGAAAGTAAGCTGGTGACGGTCTGGGCCGGGTTTTCGACCAAGTGGTACGGGGAATTGCTTCAGAACGAGGCGATGATTGATGCGGCCTGGGTGACTGTGAAAGTGGCATTCTTTTCGTCCACGATTGCCACGGTATTGGGCACGATGGCGGCCTATGTGATTGTGCGGCGGGGGCGGTTTTTTGGGCGTACGCTGTTTTCCGGCATGATCTATGCACCCTTGGTGATGCCGGAAGTCATTACCGGATTGTCGCTGCTTTTGTTGTTCATCGCCATCGGTTTGGATCGGGGTGTGCTGACGATTGTATTGGCCCATACGACCTTTTCGATGTGCTATGTTTCGGTTGTTGTGTCGTCGCGTCTGGTGAGTTTCGACGATTCCCTTGAGGAAGCCGCGCTGGACCTTGGGGCCTCGCCGTTTGAGGCGTTTCGCCTTGTGACCTTGCCAATTATTGCGCCTGCGGTGATTTCGGGGTGGTTGCTGGCATTTACCTTGTCGTTGGATGATCTGGTGATCGCGTCCTTTGCTGCCGGTCCGTCGGCAACGACGTTGCCGATTAAGATATTCTCGTCTGTGCGCCTCGGGGTCAGTCCCGAGATCAACGCCCTGTCGACGATCATCATAGCGATTGTGACGGTGGGAGTGCTGACGGCTTCGATTGTCTCAAAGCGGCAGATTACGCAGCGGCTGAAGGAAGAGGCACAGGCAGACTAGTCGCCGTGGAAAGTCGCTTTTATCCGTTTTTGTTGCTTTTTTTGGGCGGGCGGTGCAGCGTGCCGTCAGTGATCTGAGGCGAGACAATAAAGACTTTTAAAAAGTAATTGGTGGGGAGTCGGTTTATGCTGGTGAATGTGATCGATCTGCGTGAGCGGGAATACCAGTGGTCGCAGGTGATGGCCGTTTTGGAAAGCGCTTCGAAAAACAATGAGGCGGACGGGGCGGATCAGGTGGCGCCGGGGTCGGGGATCGAGATTGACTATGCCGAGCGGACGGGGCTTTCGCTGCGCGAGGCGGTGCTTTGGGCCGAAAAGACTGACGGGCCGTTGACGCTTTATCTTTATGACCATGAGACGGAAGATACCGCCGAGGATTGATCAGGCGGTGTGCAGCTTTGTCGGCCGGACCAGATCGTCAAGCATGGGTGAGATGTCTTCGATCTGCTCTGCGATGACATGGGTGACACCGCCCTCGCGTTGCACGCGCCCAGTGACCTTAAGCGCGCGCCCCGAGATCACTGCACGCCGGTAGCGTTCGTACATTTTGCGCCAGACAATCACATTTGAAATGCCGGTCTCGTCTTCCAGCGTGATGAAGATCACGCCTTTCGCCGTGCCGGGGCGTTGACGCACAAGCACCAGTCCCGCCACCGCGATCCGCGCACCGCCCGGCGGCAGATCAAGCTGGTTGTGGGGCAGGCAGGCAGGCGGGCGATGCCATGTGGGAGGGCCGGGTATGTTCATGAGAACAAAGATAGAACATTTCTCCCTGTGCGCAAGGCTTTGTGAGGTGCGTTCAAAAGGGGTGGAAGACGGGGCCTTGCGACGCTAGGTAGACTTTCGACACATTTAAGAGGACGACCATGGCCAAGATCACTTATATCGAGCACGGCGGCAAAGAGCACGTCGTTGAGGTTCCAAACGGGCTGACCGTCATGGAAGGCGCGCGCGACAACGGCATTCCGGGGATTGAGGCGGATTGCGGTGGGGCCTGTGCCTGTTCGACCTGTCACGTCTACGTGCATCCCGATTGGGTTGAAAAGCTGCCTGCAAAGGATCCTATGGAAGAAGACATGCTGGATTTCGCGTTCGAACCGAACCCGGAACGCTCGCGTCTGACCTGTCAGCTAAAGGTCTCGGATGCGCTGGACGGTCTTGTGGTGCAGATGCCGGAAAAGCAGATCTGATGTGGCGACTGGCCGCTTTTGTTGCGGCACTGGCAGCACCAGCAGCGGCTGAAAATGTGGTTGAGGCGCGCTATGACGCACCAACCACGCGCTATGCGCACGGCGTTCTTGGCGATGCGATCGAATGGGGCGCATTGGTCATGGAGGTCGAAGGCGGGCGTACCGTGCGGCTTGTTTTGCCGCAGGAACGCGTTTTTGAAGACGTGGCCCCCCGTTTGTACGATGTTGATGGCGATGGCGACAACGAGGTGATCGTCGTCGAAAGTCATCAGGCCGTCGGCGCGCGATTGGCGATTTATGATCCTGGCGGGCTTGTGGCGGCCAATGACTACATCGGGCAGGCAAACCGCTGGCTTGCGCCGATCGGGGTTGGAGCTGCTGATTTTGACGGCGATGGGCTGGTCGAACTGGTCTATATTGATCGCCCGCATCTGGCGAAGACCCTGCGGGTGTTTACCTTTGTGGACGGCGCGCTGAAACCCATCGCGCGGTTTCCGGGCGTGACCAATCACCGGATTGGCGAGAGCGATATTGCTGGCGGGATCCGGTATTGCGGGCGAGGTCCGGAGATGATCGTCGCCTCGGTGAACTGGGAGCGTGTCTTGTCGCTTGGGTTCAATGGCCAAAGGTTTGCGCTGAATGATCTGGCACCGCATGAAGGCCGGGAGAGTTTCGCGCGCGCAATGGCCTGCGAGTGACGGTCTATATCGCTTTGCACGGGCGGTGAACGTCGGCGGGTATGGTGCGCACTTTGAGCACAGTCTCCTGGGGCTGGTTTCGATGGTGAAAGTCGTGGCTGCTTAGCCCTGAGGCATGGCGAGCGAGATTGTACGTCCGCCCTTTTGGTATTGCAGCGCTGTTTCAGAGATTGCGGCGACGGTGCCACCATCGACGCGGTCGCCAACTTGTACTTTGATGTACCTCCCGTTCGGCAAACGGACCAGCGCGCGGCGGTCCGAAGCGCGCCCGAAGACGCCAACTAGGTTGATACGGTTGAGACTTAGCACGTCTTCGACGGTGGCCTGACGCGCGACGGAGGCGTTTGAAGGGATCGCGAGACGGGGTGAGTTTTGCGGGCGCGAGGCCTCTTCTGCTGCAACATCGTCAGCCAGCGCGGCTTCGATGGCACCGCTTGTGTCGGGGGTTGCGGCGGCGAGGGCGCGGGCCTCTCGTTCGCGGGCGAGTTGGCGCAGGCCGGCAGCCACAATCGTATCGAAGCCCTGCGGCTTGGTGCGGGGCGACAGGGAGGTCGTGACGGCCAGATCGCTCGGCGGCGTTCCGACGCGCGCGACGAGAGCTTCGATTTGCGCCGACTGCGGACGGGTGCCGGGGCGGATCTCGGCAAGTTCCTCGCGCGTGCGTCCGCCAAAATTCTGCCGCTCTATTTCGGTGATAAAGCCACCGGGGCGTGCGCGGGGCGCGGTCTGCGGCAGGGCGGCGGCCAATTCTGTCGGGACAAGCGGGATGTCGGGTATGTCTTCCGCTTCAACGGGGACGGCCGCCGGGAGATCGTTCTCGATGACGGCTTCAAGCGCGGCTGTCTCGTCTGGGGCTTGCGGCGGTTCGATAGGTTCCACGATCTCAGCCAGCGGGGGCGCGCTAATACTTTCTTCGACCAACGGATCAAGGGCGGCAATCTCGGTGTCTTCGATGGGGGCGACGGGCGTTTCAAACACTGACGGTGCGTCGGTTTCGATGCGCGGGGCGGGGTCGGCAAGGCGATCCGGTAACGCGCCAAGGCTTACAACGGTGACAAGACTTTCGACGGGCCGGAAGGCCGCGACGATGGCAAAATCGGGGCTTTCAAGTATGTCGCCGGGTCCAGCCAAAAGCGCGACCGGCGTGTAGGATTCGATATCGCCAAGACGCTCCGGGCGCGGCTCGAGCCAGACAATGGCCGGGGCGGCGTCAGCGGTCAGGGCTGATGCGGTGATCGGCGCGGCGGGCCGCGCACGCAAAAGCAATGGCGCGATTGGCGAAGTCGCGAAAACGGGCGGTGTTTCGGCCAGAGCCGGTATTGCTGGCGTGTCGGTGACGTCAGCGACACCCAAAGGCAACGGTGACGGCAAGGGCGTGGTGTCGTCTGGCGGCGCGGGGGCTGCCTGGACAATGTCGGTTTGCGCGTCGACGGGGGCTGTGATGGCATCGGGTGCCACCAGCGACGTTTCCGGCGTTGATGGCACGATTGACCAGATGATAATCGCGATACCGACCGACAAAAGCGCGGCAATTGCAACAAGCGCGGGCGCGGGGATGGCACGATCATGTTGACGGATCGAAATAGATTGCGGCGCATTCAGGCTGGCCGCGCGGGCTTCGGCTGCGGCTGCGCCGATATTTGTGACGACCCGTGGTTGCGATGTGGGGCGCGGTAACGGTGCGCCGGGGTTCAGCGGCGGCAGAACGCTTTTGGGCAATTGCAAAACCGGGGTCGCATCATCGACTTTGACCACGGGACCATCGGTTTTGACAGTTTGCACAGGGACGGTTGGGTCTGGCGCGGGCGGCGGTGTCGAGACAGTGCGTGCGGTGGTGAATGCCGCTGTTTTTGCAGCAGCTTCTGGCGTTTTTGTGATTTCGCTAAAGACCGGTGGACGCGGGAAATCGTCTTGGCTTGCGAGCGAAGAAAAGGCGCGCATTGTCAGACCGCCCTGAATCACAAAAGCCTCGGCCTCATCCAGCGTTTCGCGGGCGATGGCCGCCACGCGTGCTGTGCCGGGACCCGTCGAGACCCAGTCGATTTCAAGCTCGTCCAGCGCGTAGGGCGTGCGGCCTTCCATGGCGGCGCGGACCTCGTCCGGTGCGGTTGCGTCATCGGTAACCTTGACGTCGGTATAGAGAATTTGGTCGCGAGGCAGGAAGATATCGACGGCGGTTGCTTTTTCGACCTTTGCCACAAGGCCGGCCAAAAGAGCCTCGATATTGTCGCCGTCCAGTTTTTGAACAGCAAATTCCTGCCACTCCGCGTCGTCGTGGCGCAAGAGGCGCACCGCCTCCATCGAAAGATCAAAACCCCAACGCTCTGACATGGCAGATGGATAGCATGTGACCCCGGCCACGTCACGATCCTGAATGACGAAATATGCCCTGTGCGGGAATTCGCCGATGTGTCTGTGAAAGCGCTGGGTTTGGGTGCAGATTGAGGAGCGAGTCGTCCAGTTAATAAGAGGTGAGAGATGCGAATTTTATGGAGTGTTCTGGTTGTTCTGGCGCTTGGCGTGCCGCAAGGGTCGGCGGCCGAAGACATTGAACGGCGGATTATTGTCAACGGCGAAGGGACGGTCTCGGCGTCTCCTGATATGGCGACGGTATTTGTGGGGGTGTCGCGACAGGCGCGCCGCGCCGAACAAGCGCTTGGTGATGCGTCCAAGGCGGCGGCTGCGGTGCTGGCGCGGCTTGAGGCCGAGGGGATCGAGACCCGCGACATCCAGACGCGCAATATCGCGCTGTCACCGCAATATGCGCGCAGCAACGACGGCAGCGCCCCGCGGGTGACGGGCTACGTGGCGTCGAACGATCTGGTGGTGCGGGTGCGCGATTTCGACCGGCTTGGCGCGGTGCTGGACGCGATTGTAGAGGATGGCGCGAATGCGATGAACGGGCTTGCGTTCGATATCCAGGAACGCGGTGACCTTGAACAGATTGCGCGGGCAGGCGCGGTCACAGACGCACGAAGTAGGGCCGAGGTTCTGGCCGATGCTGCGGGTGTTACCTTGGGCGACGTGGTGTCGATTTCCGAAGGTGGGGGCGGTGCAATGCCCTTTGCGGCAGACCGCGGCATGTTGATGGAAGCCCGATCAGCAGTCCCGATCGCGGGCGGCGAGATTGACATCCGCGCACAGGTCACGATGGTCTTCGCGATTGCAGAATAACCGGAGGCGTTCAGCATGAAAGCGGCGATGTACGAAGTGACCGGGCCTGCGCAGGATGTCTTGCGCGTGGTCGACATGCCGGATCCGGTGCCGGGGTCGGGCGAGGTGTTGGTGCGGGTTGCGTTTTCGGCTGTGCATCCCTCGGATGTAAAGACGCGGTCTGGTGCGCGCGGACCGATAGCGTTTGACCGCGTGGTGCCGCATTCAGACGGCGCAGGGCGCATCGTCTCAGTCGGTGCGGGCGTTGATCCGGGGCGCGTGGGTGCGCGGGTCTGGCTTTGGAACGCTGCATGGAAGCGGGCGCATGGCACGGCGGCGGAATTGGTGGCTTTGCCATCTGAGCAGGCGGTTGACTTGCCGGACTTGGCAGATTTTCCGACAGGGGCGAGCTTGGGCATTCCTGCGATCACCGCGCACCGCTGCCTGTTTTCCGACGGCAAGATTGCCGGGCAAACAATATTGGTGACAGGCGGTGCTGGCACCGTGGGAAGCGTTGCGATCCAGATGGCAAAACGCGCCGGGGCGACGGTAATCGCCACGGTTAGCGGCGATAAAAAAGCGATGCATGCCAAAGCGATGGGGGCGGATCATGTGGTCAACTACCGCGACGCCGATGCGGTGGATCAGATAAGGACGGCGAGCGGTTTGGGCGGTGTTGATCGCATAGTCGAGGTCGAATTCGGCGGGAATCTGGACATTACGCGCGCGGTGCTTGCGGATAGTGGTACTGTGGCGACCTATGGGTCGATGGCGGCACCCGATCCGGTCCTGCCGTTCTATCCGATGATGTTCACCAACATGACGCTTCGGATGGTGTTCGCCTACACGATCCCGCTGGCCGCGCGGCGACACGCCGAGGCCGACATTGGGGCATGGCTTGCGGACGGGTCTCTGAAGGGCGTGATTGCCGATTATTTTGATCTGGACGACGTGGTGGCCGCGCATCAGTCGGTCGAGGCAGGCAAGCGAATTGGCGTGACGTTGGTCAGGGTTGCATCAGAGGTCTAGCGCAGGCGCGCGGCGCGAGGGCTGAGGCCGAACGTCTCGCGGAAGGCGCGCGAAAACGCGGCTGCGTTCTCGTACCCGGACCGTGTCGCAACCTCGGACAGCGACAGGTTGGTTTCTTCGACCAGATTTCGCGCGGCGTTCAGGCGGATGCGTTGATACACTTTGCGCGGAGGGGCTCCGAACGCCTTGGTAAAACGGCGTTCGAGGTCTTTCTGCCGACAACCAGCGCGCTGCGAAATCTGACCTAGCGGCAGCGGTGTCTCGATATTGGCTTCCATTTCCGCCAAAGCGCGACGGATGCGGCGGTCTCCGCCCGGCGGTTCCAGGGGGCCGGGGGTGGTGGCGTCGGGGGCGGCGAAAAGCGTCGCTATTCTGATTGTCAGAGCGGTTCCGTGACGACGCGCGATAAGGTGCATCATCAACTCGAACGCGGTGACTGCGCCGCTGGCGGTCAGGCGGTCGCCATCGTCGATCCAGCGTTGGCGCACGATATCGACCTGTGGGAATGCCTCCGAAAACGCTTCGATTTCGTCATAGTGGATGGTGGCGCGACGCCCGTCCAAAAGCCCTGCCGTTGCCAAAAGCCAGGCGCCGCCATCCAGCCCGATTATCGAGGTGTATCGTCTGGACGCGGCGCGCAACTGCCGCGACAGCGCATCGGTAGCCAGCGCCTGATAGCCGTAGCTTGGCAGAAGGATCAGCGCGCTGCCGCGATCCGTTGGATCAAGTGCGCCATCTGGAACCACGGTCATGCCTGCTGAGCTTTGCACCGCCGCTCCGTCAAGCGTCACGATGTTCCACGAAAAGGCCGGGCGGCGCAGGAATGTGTTGGCAGCGCGCAAGGGTTCAAGCGCGTTGGCCAGCACCTGATTTGAGAACCGGTCGAACAAGAGGAAGGTAAACTCGGCTGTTCCGGATGTCTGAATTGTCCATTCACGCATATTCAAGAGTAAAACAGCAAAGTTACCCGCGTCAATTGACTTAGACTCTGCGGCAACCAAGGGAGGTCAGATATGCCGCTTCAGATGAACCGCGAGGTCTTTATTACCTGTGCCGTGACAGGCTCGGGGGCGACGCAGGATCGCAGTCCGCATGTACCGCGTTCGCCCAAAGACATCGCCGACAGCGCCATTGCCGCTGCGAAAGCAGGTGCAGCGATTGTGCATTGCCACGTCCGCGACCCCGAAACCGGCGTGCCGTCGCGTGACCCGAAAATGTTCCGCGAAGTCACCGATCGTATTCGCGATGCCGACACGGATGTTGTCCTGAACCTCACGGCGGGCATGGGCGGCGACATGGTGTTCGGCCCGACCGAAGCGCCGCTGCCGCTGTCAAACGGGACTGACATGGCAGGTGCAACCGAACGCGTCGCCCATGTCGCGGAATGCCGCCCCGAAATTTGCACGCTGGATTGCGGCACGATGAATTTCGCCGAGGCCGATTATGTAATGACCAACACGCCGGGGATGTTGCGCGCGATGGGGTCAATGATGACCGAACTTGGCGTCATGCCCGAGATCGAGGCGTTCGATACCGGCCATCTGTGGTTTGCCAAGCAGTTGGTCGAAGAGGGTGTGCTGACCGGCCCCGCGCTTGTGCAGCTTTGCATGGGGGTTCCGTGGGGCGCACCGGATGATCTGAATACGTTTATGGCAATGGTGAATAACGTACCGAACGACTGGACGTTCTCGGCCTTTGCTCTTGGGCGTCACCAGATGCCCTATGTTGCAGCGTCGGTGTTGGCCGGTGGTCATGTGCGGGTCGGCCTGGAGGACAACCTGATGCTCGGCCGCGGGCAGTTGGCGACGAACGCCGAACTTGTCGCGCGTGCCGTCGAGATTGTCGAAAGCCTTGGCGCGCGGGTGATCGGTCCCGACGAGGTGCGTACGCGGCTAAGCCTCACCAAGCGTGCGCCGGTCTGATGCCTCGTATTCTGATTTACGGCGACAGCAACACCTTTGGAACAGCCGCGATGGCCAGACTGAAGGACGAAGGCACCGTGCCGCGCGGCGCCCGTTGGGGCGATGTCATGGCCGCCAAACTGGGCAGCGATTTCGACGTTGTGACCGAAGGGTTGCCGGGGCGCACAACGGTGCATGACGATCCGATCGAAGGTGCCTATCGCAACGGGTTGCGGCCACTGCGCGCCATCCTGGAATCACACAGGCCGATTGATCTGCTGATTGTCTGTCTTGGCACCAACGATACAAAGAACCGATTTGGCCTGAATGCGACCGACATCGCGTTGGGCGTGGGTCGGTTGGTGCGCGAAGCGATGGCTTTGGGCGTCGTCGGGCGTGCGTTGGTAATCTGTCCCCCGCCGGTGCAGGAACGCGGCGAACTTGGTCCGATCTTTGAAGGGGCGGCGGCGCGTTGCGTGGATCTTCCCGCGCAAATGGCACGGTTCGCGGTCGAAAACGGAGCGGCGTTTTTTGATGCCGGGCAGGTAATTTCCGTCGATCCGGTTGATGGCGTGCATTGGAGCGCGCAAAGCCACACTACGCTTGGTCTCGCTCTTGCGCCGAAAGTGCGTGAGGTCCTGACGTGAGCCGCCGTGTGGTGATCACGGGCGGTGCATCCGGCATCGGTGCGCGGCTTGCCGAGCGTTTTGCCGAACTTGGCGACCAGGTGGCTATCTGCGACTTCGACTCAGCAGCGGGGGCGGAATTCGCCCGCTCGCATCCCGGTATCGGTGCGCATGTGGCGGACGTTACGAACGAAGACGCGATGCAGACCTTTCTTGGATCGGTCGAGGCCGATTGGGGTGGCGTCGACGTGGTTTTTGCCAATGCCGGCACCGGTGGCCCCGCCGCGCGGATTGAAGAAATATCGCTTTCCGACTGGCGCGCCTGCCTTGCGGTCAATCTTGACGGAGCGTTTCTGACGTGTCGTTGGGCCGCGCGTTTGATGCGTGCGCAAGGTGCGGGATTGATCGTCCTGACGTCATCGACATCTGGGCAATGGGGCCATCCCCATCGATCGCCCTATGCCGCAGCAAAGTGGGGCATCCTCGGGCTGATGAAGACACTTGCGATGGAGCTTGGACCCGCCGGGGTCCGGGTCAACGCCATCTGCCCCGGCGCGGTCGAAGGGGCGCGTATGGAGCGCATGCTGGCCAATCAATCCAAGGCAAGCGGTCGCGACGCGGATACGATCCGGGCAGGTTACGCCGACGGCACAAGTCTGCGCACATGGGTGACGGCGGATGACATTGCGGATGCGGCAGTGTGGCTGGCGTCCGATGGGGCGTCCAAGGTTTCAGGGCAGGCCATCACAATCGACGGACACACGGAGACAAACAGCGCATGAAAACGGCAGCAATAATCGGTGGCGGCGTGATCGGCGGAGGCTGGGCGGCGCGATTTCTTTTGAACGGATGGAACGTCCGGATTTTTGATCCCGACCCACAGGCTGAACGGAAATTGGGAGAGGTTCTGACGCAGGCGCGCTGGGCGCTCCCGATGCTGTACGACCGTGCGTTGCCAGAGGAAGGGCAGCTGACGTTTGCTTTGTCGCTGGAAAGTGCGGTGGAGGGCGCGGACTATATTCAGGAAAGCGTGCCGGAACGACTTGATCTAAAGCACCGCGTTTACGGGCAGATCGAAGCTGCCAATCCGGGCGCGCCGCTTGGATCGTCCACCAGCGGATTCAAGCCATCCGAGTTGCGCGAAGGCCTTGCGACGGGTGATCGTCTGTTCGTCGCTCACCCGTTCAATCCGGTCTATCTCTTGCCGCTGATTGAAGTCGTGCCGGGCGAAGGTGCAGACGCCGGTGTGATTGGCGCTGCGAAAGAAATCTTGACCAGCGTTGGCCTTTATCCTCTTGAAATCAAAAAAGAGATCGACGCCCATATTGCAGATCGCTTTCTGGAAGCCGTTTGGCGCGAAGCCCTCTGGCTGGTGCGTGACGGCATTGCCACGACAGAAGAAATCGACGACGCGATCCGATATGGGTTCGGCTTGCGCTGGGCGCAGATGGGGTTGTTCGAGACTTACCGCATCGCTGGTGGCGAAGGGGGGATGGAGCATTTCATCGAGCAGTTCGGTCCCTGCCTGTCCTGGCCCTGGACGAAGCTGATGGATGTACCCGAACTGACCGATGAACTGATAAAAACGATCGGTGATCAGTCCGACGCGCAGTCAGGCCACCACACCATCCGCGAGCTCGAACGCCTGCGCGACACCAATCTGATCGCAATGATGCGCGCCCTGAAGGCCCGCGGCAACGCGGCGGGGGCCTTGGTGGCCAAACACGAAGAGACGCTTCCAATGCCGGACCCGAACACGGTGCCGATGATGACGATCCGCCGGGTGATTCCGGTGGACTGGACGGATTACAACGGCCACATGAACGAAAGCCGCTATGGACAGGTTTACTCGGACGCCGCAGACGCAACGATGGTCGCTTTTGGGGCGGACGCTGACTACGTGGCCGATGGGTTGAGCTATTTCACGGTTGAAAACCTTATCAAATACCAGCGCGAAACCCACGCGGGGGACTCGGTTCACGTCACGACTCGCATCCTGCTGGCTGATGGGAAAAAGCTGAAACTTCTGCACGAAATGCGCAGTGATGGGGACGGCGAAATACTTTCGACCTGCGAGCAATTCCTTCTGCACGTCAGTCTCGAAACCCGCCAGACCTGTGCACCGCGTGCGGATATTGCACAGAGGCTTGCAGCCCTTGCGACCGCTCACAGAGAGGTGCCGGCATGAACTTTGGCCTGAACGACGAACAACAGATGATCGTGCAGACCGTGCGGGACTTTGTGGAACGCGAGATCTACCCGCATGAGGATCTGGTCGAAAGAACTGGCGAAGTGCCACCCGAACTGGCCGCCGAGATCCGCAAAAAGACCGTCGAACTTGGATTTTACGCCTGCAACTTTCCCGAAGAGGCGGGTGGAGCCGGGTTGGGCCATGTCGACTTTGCATTGGTGGAACGAGAGTTAGGGCGCGGATCGATGGCGCTGACGCATTTCTTCGGGCGGCCGCAGAATATTCTGATGGCCTGCACCGGAGATCAACGCGAACGCTACCTTCTGCCTGCGGTGCGCGGCGAAAAGATGGATGCGCTGGCGATGACGGAACCTGGCGCAGGTTCGGATGTGCGTGGCATGTCTTGTTCGGCACGCCGCGATGGTGGTGATTGGGTGCTGAACGGTACCAAGCATTTCATCTCGGGCGCGGATCATGCGGATTTCGTCATTGTTTTTGTCGCAACCGGCGAGGATCAAACCCCGCGCGGGCCAAAAAAGCGCATTACGACATTCCTTGTTGATCGCGGCACAAAGGGTTTCACGATCCGGGACGGGTATTCATCCGTCAGCCACCGGGGCTACAAGAACATGATCCTAGAATTCGACAATTGCCGCCTGCCGGATGCGCAGGTTTTGGGCGAGGTGGATGGCGGTTTTGCTGTGATGAACGAATGGCTCTACGCAACGCGGATCACCGTCGCGACGATGGCTGTCGGGCGCGCGCGCCGCGTGTTTGACATGGCGCTGGCCTATGCCGCCGAACGCAAACAGTTCGGACAGCCGATCGGAAAGTTTCAAGGCGTTAGTTTTCAAATTGCTGATATGATTACCGAAATTGACGCCGCGGACTGGCTGACGCTGGCCTCTGCCTGGCGGCTGGATCAGGATTTGCCAGCGAACCGTGAGATCGCGAGTGCGAAATTGTACGCCTCGGAAATGCTCGCACGCGTCACGGACACGACGTTGCAGATCTATGGCGGCATGGGGTTGATGGATGATCTGCCCATTGCGCGGTTCTGGCGCGATGCGCGAGTTGAACGGATCTGGGATGGAACGTCAGAAATTCAGCGTCACATTATCGGGCGCGATTTATTGCGGCCTTTGGGGGCTTGAAGATCCTGTGCCTCCGGCGGGAGTATTTTGACCAAGAAGAAGGGATCTGCGGTGAAGCGTGACCTGACACGGCTTTTGCGTCCGAAATCCATTGCGGTTTTTGGT
This sequence comes from Boseongicola sp., assembly GCA_029287375.1. Taxonomy (GTDB): domain Bacteria; phylum Pseudomonadota; class Alphaproteobacteria; order Rhodobacterales; family Rhodobacteraceae; genus Boseongicola. The sequence goes on from JARFRG010000213.1 coordinate 18,267, forward strand.
GGCGCCTGGGCCGAGAACGTCGTCGCACAATGCGTAACGTCTGGATTTGCAGGAGAGATCTGGCCAGTGCATCCAAGCCGGAGCGAGATCGGCGGCAGGCCCTGTTTTCGATCTGTCGCTGATTTGCCTGGCGCACCAGATGCGGCGTTCATCGGGGTCAACCGTCACGCGACTTTGGATGTGCTTGAGGCGCTGGCCGCAGCGGGTTGCGGGGGTGCAATTTGCTTTGCCTCTGGCTTTGCCGAGACTGGCGAGCAGGCTTTGCAGGACGCTTTCGTGGCGCGTGCGGGCGCGATGCCTGTTTTGGGGCCAAATTGCTACGGTGTTTTGAATTGTCTCGACGGCGCGATGATCTGGCCGGACCAGCAGGGGTGTCTGCCCGTCAACAGCGGTGTTGCGATCCTGACGCAGTCGTCCAACATCGGCATGTCACTGACGATGCAGCGGCGCGGATTGCCCATCGCTTATCTGGCCTGTCTGGGCAATGCCGCGCAAACCGGTCTGGCTGAACTGGCCGAGGCGATGCTGGCCGACCCGCGCGTCACGGCGCTTGGGGTCTACATGGAGGGCGTTGGCAATGCCGCCGCCTTTGCACAAGTGGTGGCGCGCGCGCGAGAGGCCGGAAAAGGCGTCATCGTCCTGAAAGCAGGCAAAAGCGACAGCGGGCGCGCGGTGGCGTTGACACACACCGCGTCTCTCGCCGGAGGCGGGGCGGCGTCTTCGGCGTTTTTGCGACAGATCGGGGCGGGGGAAGTGCGCTCGCTTCCCGAATTGATCGAGGCGCTGAAAATCCTGCACGTCAATGGACCGCTGGCCGTGCGATCATTGATTTCGGTGTCGTGTTCTGGTGGTGAGGCAGGCTTGGTAGCGGATACGGCGATGGGCGGTTCACTGGTGTTTCCGGTGATCCCCAAGGCGCAGGCCACGCGGCTGACGGCGCTGCTGGGGCCTTTGGTGACGATCTCAAACCCTTTGGACTATCACACGTTCATCTGGGGGGATGGCGCGTTGATGGGGCAGGTGTTTACCGAAGCGGCCTCGGGGTTTGACGCGGGTCTGTTCGTGATTGATCAACCGCGAGGGGATCGGTGCGACACCTCGAGTTTCGATCCAGCATATGGTGCGATCATCGAGACAGCGCGCGCCACAGGCCGCCCGGTGTTTGCGGTTTCGAGCGTACCAGAAACGATGGATGAGAGCCTTTCGCACCGTCTGATGGCATCGGGCGTCACGCCGCTTTTGGGGATCGACCACGCACTTGGCGCAATAGAAGCGGCGAATGTCGCTAAGGGAGAGGCCGGGTGGGGGCCGGTCGAGGTCGCGCAGTTTGGTGCCGGTCCCGGTGTGGTTTTGGATGAAGCGCAGGCAAAGGAGCTGTTGCGTGGGGCGGGTGTTGAGGTGCCGCGCGGCGTAGTGGCGCGCGATATCGCGGGTTTGGATGTGACAGTACTGTCGGGGCCATTTGCTTTAAAGGGTTTGGGGTTTGCACATAAATCCGAGGCAGGGGCGGTGCGTCTGAACATTGACGATCCGAGGCTCGAGCCCGCGATGGCTGGCGCACAGGGATATTTGCTGGAAGAGATGGTGACGAGCGTTGTGGCCGAGGTTTTGATCGGCGTGGCGCGTGATCCCGTGTACGGGGTTGCAGTGACGCTTGGGTCAGGGGGGGTCCTTGCCGAATTGCTTGAAGATAGCGTGACACTGATCGCGCCCGTGTCTGGCGCACAGATCGAGACCGCACTTGAGCGGTTAAAGATTTGGACTTTGCTCGTCGGGTACCGTGGTGCGGGGGGCGCGGATGTGGCTGAAATTGTGCGTGCGGTGCTGGCCGTGCAGGCGTTGATCCTGCGGGATGCAACGCTTATCGACATTGAAATTAACCCGCTTATGGTGCGCGAGCACGGCGCGGTGGCTGCTGATGCCTTGATCCGAAGGGATACGATATGACCGAGACCCCGATCCGCACACGACGCGAAGGCGCCATTTTGGAGGTGACGCTTGATCGCCCCAAAGCCAATGCAATCGACCTGAAGACCAGTGTTTTGATGGGCGAGGTCTTTCGGGATTTCCGCGATGATGCGGACCTGCGGGTCGCGATTTTGCGGGCAGCCGGAGACAAGTTTTTCTGCGCTGGATGGGATCTGAAAGCGGCAGCGGACGGGGATGCAGTTGACGGTGACTACGGCGTGGGCGGTTTTGGTGGTCTTCAGGAATTGCCGGATATGAATAAGCCGGTGATCTGTGCCGTGAATGGTATTTGCTGTGGGGGCGGGTTTGAGTTGGCCTTGTCGTGCGATCTGATTGTCGCATCTGAGACGGCGAGTTTCGCTTTGCCAGAGATCCGGTCGGGGACCGTGGCGGATGCGGCATCGATCAAATTGCCCAAGCGTATCCCGTATCATGTGGCGATGGATCTGCTTTTGACAGGGCGGTGGATGGATGCCGATGAGGCGGCGCGCCTTGGATTGCTGCGCGAGGTTGTGGCACCTGAAAAGCTGGACGACACGATTTGGGAATTGGCACGGTTGCTCGCCGGTGGCCCGCCTCTTGTCTACGCTGCAATCAAGGAAGTGGTGCGCGAGGCGGAGGATGCAAAGTTTCAGGACGCGTTGCAGCGGATCACCTCGCGGTCATTGCCGACGGTGGATCGGTTGTATGCGTCCGAGGACCAGCTTGAGGGCGCGCGGGCCTTTTCAGAAAAGCGCGACCCGGTTTGGAAGGGGCGGTAGGGGGCGCTGCCCCCCGCGCTTACGCGCGTCCCCCGAGGTATTTTTCAAAGGATGAAGGAGCAGGACGTGCGCAAGATTGAAGCCATTATTTTCGACAAAGACGGCACTCTGTTTGATTTTGCGGCGACATGGGGCGCCTGGGCAGAATCGGTTCTGGATCATATCGGAATGGTTGTTCCGGGGGCAGAGGAGGCTGTTGGCCGGGCCATCGGATTTGATCGCACTCTGGGCGTGTTTTCCCCCGACAGTGTCGTGATAGCGGGGACCGCAGCGGATGTTGAGGCGGCTGCTGGCCCGGTTTTGCCGCAGGGATTTAATCTGATTTCGGTGTTGGACAGACTTGCACAAGAGATCAAACCTGCGCCGGTTCCCGGATTGATCCGCGCCCTGGAAACCTTGGGGCAGGGGCGTATTCTGGGGGTGGTGACAAATGATAGTGAAGCACCGGCGCGCGCGCATCTTGCAACAATGAGTATCACACATCATTTTGATTTTATTGCAGGATATGACAGCGGGTTTGGGGCGAAGCCTGCACCCGGACAGCTGTTGGGGTTTTGCAAAGCGACGGGCGCGCAGGCGCAAGCGACGGCGATGGTTGGTGACAGTCGTCATGATCTGGAGGCGGGGCGCGCTGCCGGGATGGTCACGATTGGTGTGTTGACCGGGCTTGCAAGCCGTGCGGATCTGAACGACCTCGCCGATGTCGTCCTTGAGGATATCAGCGAGATTGATGCCTGGCTTTCGCCCGGCTGAAGTCGGAATGCCGAAAACGACAGTTTGTGTCGCTGGCGCATCGGCGGTGATCCGTGAAACTTCCAAAGATGATCTCCAAGAAAAGGAGATTATCATGTCCGACGCACCCGAGCGCAAACGTCGATCCGGAGGCCGCGCAGGCAACACGCGGCGCACGTCCAAGGATGTGATTTTGCAGGCACCCTGGATCGTTCCGGTCAACACGGATCGACCGACAGAACCTTTGACCGAAGAGGGCGTCGAGGCAATTCACAACGGTGCTATGCGCATTCTCGAAGAGATCGGGATCGATTTTCTGAACGAAGAGGCTTTGGCGCTGTTCCGGAAGATCGGCGTCAAAGTGAACGGCTCGAATGTGCGGATGGACCGCGACTGGGTGATGGAGATGGTGGCAAAGGCCCCGTCGGAATTCACCATCACTCCGCGCAACCCGGACCGCCAGATAACCATTGGCGGCGATAATATCGTGTTCGGCAATGTGTCGTCACCACCCAATTACTTTGATCTGGAAACCGGAAAAGTCTCGGGTACGCGCGAGCAATGCCGCACGCTCTTGAAGCTGACGCAGTATTTCAACTGTATTCATTTTGCCGGGGGGTATCCGGTAGAGCCAGTCGATGTCCACGCATCCAATCGGCATCTTGACGTGGTGTATGACAAGTTGACGATCACTGACAAAGTGATGCACGCCTATGCGCTGGGCAAAGAACGCGTCGAAGACGTGATGGAGATGGTGAAGATAGCGGGTGAGCTGACCGAGGAAGAATTCCAGTCGCGCCCTCATATGTATACGAATATCAATTCGACTTCGCCGTTGAAACACGACCACCCGATGATCGACGGATGCCTGCGGCTGGTGCGGCGCGGGCAGGCGGTTGTTGTGACGCCGTTCACGCTTGCGGGTGCGATGGCGCCTGTCACCATGGCGGGGGCTGTAGCGCAATCAATTGCCGAGGCCCTGGCAGCCATCGCATTGTTCCAATGGGTGAAACCGGGGTGTCCTTGTGTCTTGGGCACGTTCACTTCGAACGTCGATATGAAGTCGGGCGCACCTGCGTTTGGAACCCCGGAATATGTCCGGGCCACCCAGATGACCGGGCAGATGGCGCGGTTTTACGGATTGCCGTTGCGTTCGTCCGGCTCTTGTGCGGCGAATGTACCGGACGGTCAGGCGATGTGGGAAACAACCGCCTCGCTTTGGGCGGCGACCCAGTCACGGACAAACATGGTGTATCATGCGGCCGGATGGCTTGAGGGCGGGTTGATCGCCAGCCCTGAAAAGTTCGTCATGGACTGCGAAGTGATCAGCCAGATGATCCGGTATTTCGACCCGGCCATCACCGCAACCACGCCCGATGACATCGCGGTTGAGGCCATCGGCGAGGTGGGTGGAGAAGGACATTTCTTTGGAATTCAGCACACTCAGGATCGCTATGAAGAGGCATTCTATCAGCCCTTTCTGAGCGACTGGCGCAACTACGAAGGCTGGGAAATCGCTGGTGGCGTCTGGACGGCGGAACGCGCGCATCATCTGTGGAAAGACATCGTCGCCAACTTTGAAGAGCCGCCGATGGACGTGGCGGTTCGCGACGAACTGGCGGATTTCGTGGCGCGACGTAAATCCGAAGGTGGCGCTCCGACGGATTTCTAGGGGGCAGTCCAATCGCACGAGATTTCGACCGCGTGCAAGAACGATTGCGCGGAAGATCGTGCGGACAGCAGCAAAAAGCAGTCGGTGCCAAGGCGCACAATGAGCACCCCAAGGTGCTCCATCGTTGTGCGGGCGGCCCCGTTGACAGGAAAAGCTTCGGCATCGAGATCGACCGGGCAAATCCGTTCCAGCGCGGTCGTTGCACCTGCACCGGACAGCTCAAGTATGACCCATGCGTCGGTTTGCGTCGTGGTGTAGGCGTCACTGTCCAGCGCGGCATGAACCGAGGCTTCGGTGAGCGTCGGACCGGGCTCAAAGGCCAGCATCATCTGATCGGCTGTCATGGGTATTGCACGCATAGGGCCTGCGCGTGTGGATGTTGCGGGCGATGGCGTGTCGAGGTTCCATTCGGTTTTCAATCTGGCCTCAAAAGCGGTGCGGCCATCAAGAGGAACGGCCGCAGAAATCAAAGCGATATCAGTGCGTTCGACAAGTTTGCATTGCCCGATGCTCAGGTCCAGACCACCCAACACGGGGGCGGCTTTGAGGGAAAAGTCAGCCACGCTGCCGCACTCCTTCGGGGTCGAGGTGATGGGGGGAGCAGACTTTGACCATGATGTCTTGTCCGCGGATAGGGCTGTAGGCGCGCAGATTTTCGCCGTGCCGCGCAGCACCTCGTTTCAGGAAGCCAAGGCCGATGGAATGTCCCAGTTCGGGCGAGTACGCGACCGACGTCATCCAGCCCTGATCGTGGGTCATGTCTTCGGGATCGCCCGGGCTTAGGAAATGCGCGCCCGCAGTCAAAATCACGTCCGTGACGACGGGGCGTAGTCCGACGAGCTGGAGGCCGTCCTCGCGAACTTGCTCCGGTCGATCCAGAAGAGCCGCGCCGATAAAATCCTTTTTGCGCGACACCATCCCTTGCAGGCCAATCATACGCGCATCGGTTTGCCCGTTCAGCTCGTTGCCCGCGACGTGGCCCTTTTCAATACGCATCACGCCGAGCGCCTCGGTGCCATAGGGCGCGAGGTCGAACGCTTTGCCCACAGACATCACCGCGCGGATCATCGCATCGCCGTAACGGGCCGGAACAGCGATTTCATAGGCCAACTCGCCAGAAAAGGAGATGCGGAAGAGACGCGCAGGTGTGCCGCCAAAGACGGTGCAATCGGTGCAGGCCATGAAAGGGAAGGCCTCGTTCGACAGGTCCAGATCGTCGACGATTTCTTGCATGAGAGCGCGCGAATTCGGTCCGGCCACTGAAAATTGCGCCCATGCGTCGGTGGTCGAGATCAAATGCACATCAAGGTCCGGCCACAGACACTGGCGCGCGAATTCCAGATTTCGGAATACCAGGACGGCATTGGCGGTGGTCGTGGTCATGACAAAGTGCGTTTCGCCAAGCCGCGCCGTGGTTCCGTCGTCGTACACCGTGCCGTCTTCGCGCAGCATCAAACCGTAGCGGACCTTGCCGACGGGTAGCTTCAGAAAGGCGTTCGCATAGACTTTATTGAGAAATTCGGCGGCATCGCGGCCCTGAATGTCGATTTTTCCAAGTGTCGAAACATCGCATATTCCGACACTTTGGCGTGTGGCGAGAACCTCGCGGTCGACACTATCGCGCCAGCCCGTCTCGCCGGGGCGCGCGTACCATTCGGCGCGCATCCATGCGCCTGTTTCGACAAAGCTTGCGCCGTTTTCTGCGGCCCATGTGTGGCTCGGTGTCAGGCGCGTGGGGCGGAAATTCTTGCCACGCGCGCGGCCTGCCAGAGCCCCAAGTGGTACCGGCGTATAGGGCGGGCGGAAGATCGTTGTGCCGGTCTCGGGGATGGTTTTGCCCGACGCATCCGCCATCACCGCAAGCCCAAGCATGTTCGATGTCTTGCCCTGATCCGTGGCCATCCCAAGCGTCGTGTAGCGTTTGAGGTGTTCAACAGATCGAAAGCCCTCGCGGTGCGATTGCGTCACGTCTTTGGTGGTCACGTCATTCTGCAAGTCGACCCATGCGCGGTGCTTGCTCTCTTTGACGTGCCAAAAGGGGGCGGTGGCGAAGGTTTCGTCATCAGCTTTCGGGGGCGCGCCGGTCGCGCCGGAATACCCGAGGTCTGCGGCGATTGACGCGGCTGTTTCGTGTGCTTGCGATAGCGTTGCGGCAAGTGTCATCGTACCCGCCGCCGCGCCTGCGACGGCCATGCCCGGTGGCAGTTCTCCGCCCGGAACGAACCCTGCGATGTCTTCGCGCCATGTCGGGCGACCCCGGTGGTGGCAAGTCAGATGCACATTTGGGGACCAGCCGCCCGAGACCGCGAGGCAATCGGCTTCGACGTGGCGGTCACCGTTCAGGAACACGGTGTGCAGCCCCTTGCGCCCGGTCGTGTTGACCACGACGTCGCCTTTGCGCGCGTCGATCACACGCGTGACGTTTATGCCCTTGGCGCGCAGATCATCCGCAGTGCGCAGGCCATCATCGTTGTTGGTAAACACGGCGACATTGCGCCCCGGTGCCACGCCAAAACGGTTCACATAGGTCCGAACAGCGCCTGCCAGCATCACGCCGGGGCGGTCGTTGTTGCCAAAGGCCATCGAGCGTTCCGTGGCACCGCCCGCCAAAATGGCGCGCTTGGAATAGATGCGCCATAGCACCTGCCGGGGCTTGCCGCCGCTGTCGGGCAAATGGTCGGTCATCCGCTCCAATGCGCCGTAAACGCCGTGATCAAAGGCGCCGTAGACGGTGGTCCGTCGCATCAGGCGGACGTTGGCCATTGCACTTAATTCGGCCAGCGCCGCCAAAGCCCATGACGCGCTGTCCTTGCCGTCGACCTCAAAGGTTTCCGCATTCAGACGCCCACCCATGCGGAAATCTTCGTCCGCCAGAATAACCTTCAATCCAGCGCGGCCCGCCGCCAGCGCCGCGGCCAGACCTGCGGCACCCGCACCGATGATCAGAACATCGCAGTGCAGGAACCCTTTGTCATAGCAATCAGGGTCTTCTTGCCCCGAAAGCCGCCCCAGTCCTGCTGCCGCACGGATGATCGGCTCGTAGAGTTTTTCCCAGAATGCGCGCGGCCACATGAATGTTTTGTAGTAAAATCCCGCGCTTAGAAACGGAGACAACAGATCGTTGACCGCCAGAATGTCGCGTTCAAGCGACCCGCGATGGTTCTGGCTGGTCGCGTAAAGGCCGTCGAACATCTCGATTGTGGTGGCACGGGTATTCGGCTCAAGCGCGGCCCCTTTGCGCAATTGCACCAATGCGTTCGGTTCTTCCGATCCGGCCGAAAATATCCCGCGCGGGCGGTGATATTTGAACGACCTCCCAACGAGACGTACGTTGTTTGCGAGCAATGCGGACGCCAGCGTGTCGCCGGGATGAGCGGTCATCCAGCGTTCGTTGAACTGAAAATTCAGCGTGGCGGTTCGATCAATCTGGCCGCCGTCGATACGATTTTGCTGGCTCATCTGGATCGCCCCATGCTGCGAGCCACATCACGGGCAAGTTCCACCGACGTGACTTCATGGGTCAGTGTGTTGCGTGTCACGACAAGCCAAGATCGGTCGCCTTGTTCGTGATACCAAAGCTCCCGGTGGATGCCGGCAGGATTGTCGCGCAGGTAGACGTGATCGTACATCGCATCTTCTGCATTGTCGCCAAGGCCCTCAGGCCGGTTGATCAGGTTCGCGTCGCCCAGATACACGAACTCGGCGGCGTCACGAGGCCCCAGAAGGGGGTGGTTGATGATCATCTGCGTCCCTCCCTAGTGCAGGTTCGGTTGCGGGCCGGCGCCCTTTTCGTCAATCGGAGCGCCGCGCCGAAACCGGTCCAGCCGCAGCTTGGTCGCGACGGGGTGTGGTGCATCATTTGCCAGCAGGTGGGCGTAGCAAAAGCCCGAGGCGGGCGTTGCTTTGAAGCCGCCATAGCACCAGCCTCCGTTGAAATAGAGACCGTCGATATGGGTGCGGTCGATAAAGGGTGACCCGTCCATCGACATATCCATAAGGCCGCCCCACATCCGCAAAAGCCGCGCGCGCCCAATCATCGGCATGAGGGCCATGCCGCCCTCGGTCACGTCCTCGACAACTGGCAGATTTCCGCGTTGCGCATAGGTGTTGTAGCCGTCGATGTCGCCGCCAAAAACCAGACCGCCCTTGTCGGATTGGCTGACATAAAAATGGCCCGCTCCAAAGGTGATCACGCCGGGCAAAACAGGCTTTAGTCCCTCTGATACAAAAGCCTGCAACACATGACTTTCGATCGGCAGACGCATGCCCGCCATCGACATTACACGGCCCGATGACCCGGCAACGCAAACCGCAATCTTCTTGGCGCGGATCAACCCGCGCGATGTCTCGACGCCTTTGCAGGTACCATCTTCGATCTGAAATCCGGTGGCTTCACAGTTTTGAAGGATATCAACGCCTTGCATGTCTGCGCCGCGCGCAAACCCCCAGGCAACCGCGTCATGGCGGACAGAGCCACCGCGGGGTTGCCACAGCGCGCCCTTAATTGGAAAGCGTGCATTGTCATAGTCGAGATAGGGGCATTTCTCGCGAATCTGTGCCTCGTCCAAAAGGACTCCGCCGGATCCCGTCAGGTGCATTGCATTGCCGCGCCGCGCATAGGCGTCGCGTTGTGAGTCAGAGTGATAGAGGTTCAGAATGCCGCGCTGACTGACCATGGCATTGTAGTTGAAGTCTTGCTCCAGCCCCTCCCAAAGTTTCATCGACAACTCATAGAACGGCTGGTTGCCTTCCAAAAGATAGTTCGAACGGATCAGCGTCGTATTGCGCCCGACGTTGCCCGATCCGATCCAGCCCTTTTCGACCACGGCGATGTTGCGGATGCCAAACTTGTTCGAAAGGTAATAGGCGGTCGCAAGTCCATGCCCGCCGCCGCCAATGATGACAATATCGTATTCAGGTTTCGGATCCGGCTCGCGCCAGACTGGCGTCCAGCCCTTGTTGCCGGTCAGCCCCTGTTTGAGAATGCTCAAAGCGTTGTATCGCATCAATCGTCCGCCACTTTGTTGACACGTCAGGTTAACCTGCATCATGGTCAATCGAGATACAAAAAACGGACGGAAAAGTGTCGAAAAAAGACGTTATTGAGCGCCCCTTTCGTGTCGGGATTGTCCCGATCCCGGGCTTTGCCGTGATGTCCTACGCCTGCGTGGCCGATCCTTTGCGCGCGGCCAACCTTTTGTCCGGCAAGCCGCTCTATGACATTGTGCATTTTGCGCACGACCCCGTCGCACCAAGCTCGGGCGCGGCATCGATTTCCGATTGCATTGCCATCGGGACCGACGTCCCGCTTGATCTGTTGCTGGTCATCGCAGGCGGCGATCCGTTTGCCGTCCAGGACAAGGCCCTCTTTGGGTGGCTTGGTCGCATGGCGCGCAAGGGTGTGCGGGTGGGTGGCGTTTCGGGTGGCCCCGTTATTCTGGCGAGCGCGGGTTTGCTGGAGGGGCGGCGCATGACCGTGCATTGGGAACATGCGGTCGAGCTTGCCGGGCGGTTCCCCGATCTTATGATCGAAAAGCGGCTGTATGTCATGGACCGCGACAGGGTGACCTGCGGCGGTGGGACTGCGCCTTTGGATTTCATCCATGCGCTTGTGTCTGACCATCATGGCGGTGATTTTGCACGTCTTGTCAGCGACTGGTTCTTGCACACCGAAATTCGCGCGGCGACCACGCCGCAGCGTTCAGGTGTCTTGCCGGGCGAAACTTTGCGCTCGCCCCATCTTCAGCCCGTTGTGGCGGCCATGCAGGACCATATCGGTGACCCCTTATCACTGTCGCAGCTTGCGCTTATGGCAGGGGTCAGCACGCGGCAGTTGAACCGGGTATTCGTCGAGACGCTTGGGGTCAGTGCGATGGCCTATTATCGCCGGATGCGGCTTGAGATCGCGAAAAGGTTGATGCGTGGTTCATCAATGGCAATCGCAGCGGTTGCCGAAGCAACGGGTTTTGCGAGCGCGGCGCATTTCTCGTCTGCCTACGTCGCAGAGTATGGATGCCGGCCATCGGCGGATCGCATTGCGGCCAGCCAAAGCACCCGCGACACTGGCAGTGTTTTGCCGCGCAAGGGTTGATCAGGAACGGGTCGTCACTCGCTTTGCCGCGACGGTCCTTTGCACGATGTCCGGGGGGGCGACAAATATCCAGAACTGCGCTAACGCCTATTGATCTAAAAAGATCGATTGGCTGTGGTTTTGCATGTAAATGCGCAGCCAGGCGGAATAGCTTTCCGGGTTGGTTTCCACAATCTGAGAGACTTCATCAATCGAAATCCATGCAGTAGAGGCGACCTCTTCAGGGTTTGGCCGCAGCGTTGCGCCTTTGGTCCATTGGGCGACAAACACGTCCACGACTTCGTGCTCGATCAACCCGTCGCCCACCTCGGCCCTGTATTCCAAAGTGTGGCGGTAACGAGGAGAAAGCCCGGTTAGTCCAAGCTCTTCGTCAAGCCGACGAACGGCGCAATCGCGAGGGTCTTCATCCCAGAGAGGATGCGTGCAACAACTATTCGCCCATAGCCCCGGCGAATGGTATTTCGATAGTGAACGCTGCTGCAAAAGAGTTTTGTCATCGTTCACGATAAAAACGCTTACCGCTTTGTGTTTAATGCCCTTTTGGTGCGCGAGGAGTTTCTCGACTGGCACCAAGGTGCCGTCGACCCAACCACCGATTTTTGAGTAGTCAGTTTCGACGGGCATTTTCTTGATCAGCAATGCACATTTTTCATCCAGATCCCGGCTCGCTCATTTGAGCATTGCAAGCGCCTGATCAAAGTACTCACTGTACCGGGTCTTCGCCCTACCGCGTTGCCGCACACCCTTGGCCGCTTCAATTTGCGCCTCTGAAACCGAGCCCACAAGGACCAGGCCGACCATCCCGGCCGATCTGTGAGGCGTGCAATGGTACCCGTAAAGGCCTTCGACGCTGAATGTCACGTCTATGTCTTTGCCAATCGGACTTTTCCACGACTCTGCTCCAGCGGGCATCATATCTGAGTTCGACTCGGAGTTATGTCCGCGATCAGTCGACACAAAGCTTACCGTATCGCCGACCTCGACGCGAAGGACCGGCGGATCAAAGACCTGTCGCTCTCCAGAATCAGGAGCTTTGTTCAGCATCTCGACCGTGTGAGTCTTGCCCTGAGACCAAGCGGACGTTCCAAAAAAGGAATATGTCAGGCCGCTCAACGCCCCCAATAGCACCTGGCGTTTCGTTGCAAAAATCATCTCGTATTTCCCTATATTTAATCGCGGCGACTACTAGTCACATCAATGAACCCGGACTTCTAGCAAGCGGTCCTCACGATTCCGTGAATGCACACCGGCTCGTCGCGTCGGTAGAGGCAGGTTGGCTGCCCATCTGTCGAACCCAAAAAAGCCAGACGAGACAATGCAATTCTTTAACCAATGTTCAGAAATAGTCGTGTTCGCATGAATTCAACAAACGAAGAAATTGGGATGCGCTATCTTATTCTGGCTGTGGCAGCATTGCTTTCTGCTTGCTCTTACACACCCGAGGCATCGTCAGTTGCCGCTGGAAGCGATGTAGGCTCGACCGGCAACATACAATTTAGCCATGACCAACTGTCCGCCAACAAGCATTTTTTTTAGTTGTTACGGCGGCACCGGGAGTTATGGAAACTGAGGGATCAATTTTTCAACGCAAACAACAGTTCGCCTACCGATTTGCCGCAAAGACGTGTCCCGACGAGTTTAAATTCATTGATGATCCTAACATGACGCAAGTAACAGCAGCCGGGTTCATGAAACGGACCAGGAGCTTCGTGTTCGTCTGCCAATAAAAGGTTTTCCGCTAAGCCATATTGCAGCGTATGCCTCTGGAGCGCCGTGTTGCAGAACATGGACATCTTCGATGCCATCAATCGCGTTCGGATCGGCGGTAGGATCAGCCTTGGCTTTCCTGAGAACGGTTTGTGTGTACGCCAAGAACTCGTCGAGATGCTGGGTAGGGTTACCTCGCGCCTCCTCAATGGCGTTTTTGAACTTTGCGATGAGAGGCCCTGATCGGCTGATCGCTACGGCCTTATCGGACGTCTTTAGCGTCTGCTTGAACGCCTGCTTACCGAAGATGTGCTGAACATCCGCTGGTATAGCGACCTTCACATGCCATTTCTGGCCTCTTTTTAGGAGATAATTCGACACCGTTTCACTATCCACTGTACCCGGTTTAGTACCCGGTTTGGGCACGGTAAGCCCATGAAATCAAGAAAAAAAGGGTATTGGAAGCGGTGGTAGCCCGTAGGGCTGCGCACTGTATTTCTAAGGTGTTCCACGAACTTCCATCAACACATTGTTTCTAATAATAAATTTCTACATTCCTTGCTAATCGCTTCCAAAGTGATCTACGGAAAACTATGTTCAGGTTGGGGGCAGAGTGGGGGGC
>JARFRG010000228.1 GCA_029287375.1 Boseongicola sp.
GCCGACAGCGTTGGTTTCGCTCTCGCGCCAGACAATGGCATGGGCAAGCGCTCTAACTGGCTCTGGGCATGGGCTCTGGCAATTCCTGCCGGTACTCAGAAAGAAGCTGCTGCAAAAGAGTTCATCGAATGGGCAACTGGCAAAGCTTACATCGAGCTGGTCGCAGCAAACGAAGGTTGGGCAAACGTCCCTCCAGGCGCGCGTATCTCGCTCTATGAGAACCCAAACTACCAGGCGGTTCCGTTCGCTCAGATGACATTGGACTCGATCCTGTCGGCTGATCCGAACAATTCGACCGTCGATCCAAGCCCTTATGTGGGTATCCAGTTCGCGGCTATTCCTGAGTTTGCTGGTATTGCAACTGAAGTGAGCCAAGAATTCTCGGCAGCTTACGCAGGTCAGCAAACCATCGATGAAGCGCTGGCAAAAGCTCAGGCTTTGACCAACGACGCAATGGAAGCCGCTGGCTACCGCTAAGCGATCTCCCAGACCTGGGGGGCAGCACCAGTTGCTGCCCCTTGGCACACTCGATACCTTGAAATAACCAGCTGACATCTGAGACGGTCGTTTCTGTCAACGGAGGAGGTGTATCATGGCTACCCAACAATCGAGATCAGCCGCACGGATGATGATGGCACCTGCCGTTATCCTGCTCCTTGGATGGATGCTTGTGCCGCTGACGATGACCCTTTGGTTCTCATTCCGGAACTATCTGCCAATGCGTGGCGGTGATCAGGGGTCCGCAGGTTTTGACAATTATGTGCGCTTTGTAAGCTCAAGTTCGTTTTGGCCAAGTGTGCAGACAACGCTTATCCTTGTCGGCGGCGTTTTGGTGATCACTGTGGCGCTTGGCATTGTTCTGGCGTTGCTGCTGGACCAGCCAATGTGGGGGCAGGGGATCGTTCGTATTCTTGTCATCGCACCCTTCTTCGTGATGCCGACCGTATCCGCGCTGGTTTGGAAGAACATGTTTATGGACCCGGTGAATGGCCTCTTTGCCCACATCTGGAAGTTCTTTGGCGCGACTCCCGTCGAGTGGCTTAGTCAGGCGTCCATCCCCTCTATCATTCTGATCGTAAGTTGGCAGTGGTTGCCCTTCGCGACCCTGATTTTGCTGACGGCAGTCCAATCTTTGGACAGTGAGCAACTGGAGGCGGCCGAAATGGACGGAGCACCGTTCCTGCAAAGGTTCTGGTTCCTGATTCTGCCGCACCTGTCGCGCGCCATCACAATTGTGATCCTTATTCAGACCATCTTCCTGCTTTCGATCTTTGCAGAAATCTTCGTGACCACAGGCGGGGCCTTTGGGACCCGGACACTTACCTACCTGATCTTCCAGCGTGTGCTCGAAAGTCAGAATATTGGTTTGGGGTCGGCCGGTGGTGTCTATGCAATCATTCTCGCCAATATCGTTGCGCTCTTCTTGATGCGCATCGTCGGCAAGAACCTGGACGCGTGAGGAGAAGCGACTATGGCACGTGCTGTCACAAACAACCGCAAGGCACTCAACACAGCGATTGCGTGGACGATCGGACTGGTCATCTTTTTTCCGATCCTCTGGACGATCCTGACCAGCTTCAAGACAGAAGCGCAGGCGATAAGCGATCCTCCGGTGTTCCTGTTCTTTGATTGGACGCTTGAGAACTACTCGGTCGTGCAGGAACGCTCCAACTATATGCGTTTCCTTTGGAACTCGGTGATTATTGCAGGAGGATCGACGATCCTCGGCATTATCATCGCGGTACCCGCTGCATGGTCGATGGCCTTTGTGCCGTCACGGCGGACCAAAGACATCCTTTTATGGATGCTCTCGACCAAAATGCTGCCTGCGGTTGGCGTTTTGTATCCGATCTACCTGATCTTCATCAAACTCGGCATTCTGGACTCGCGCATCGGCCTGACTATCATTCTGATGCTGATCAACCTGCCGATCATTGTTTGGATGCTTTACACCTACTTCCGCGAAATTCCGGGAGAGATCCTGGAAGCAGCGCGGATGGATGGTGCCTCGCTGCGTGAAGAAATCATGTATGTTCTTACGCCGATGGCCATTCCCGGTATCGCTTCGACGATGTTGCTCAATTTTATTCTGGCCTGGAACGAGGCATTCTGGACGCTCAACCTGACGGCTGCCAAAGCCGCACCGCTGACCGCCTTTATCGCCAGCTATTCCAGTCCCGAAGGCTTGTTTTACGCCAAGCTTAGTGCAGCCTCGACGATGGCTATTGCGCCGGTTCTGATCCTCGGCTGGTTCAGCCAGAAACAACTTGTCCGCGGCCTGACGTTCGGCGCAGTTAAATAAGGAAAGACATCATGGGACAGATCACTCTTAAAAAAGTGTCGAAGAGTTTTGGTGACGTCGAGGTTATTCCACCTTTGGACCTGACCATTGAAGACGGCGAGTTTGCAGTGTTCGTTGGCCCCTCTGGTTGCGGGAAATCCACCCTGCTGCGGCTTATCGCAGGGTTGGAGGACACGTCCGGCGGAACCATCTCGATCGACGGAAACGACGCGACAGAAATTCCTCCGGCCAAACGTGGCCTCGCGATGGTGTTCCAGTCATATGCACTTTACCCGCATATGAGTGTCCGCAAAAACATCGCGTTTCCGATGCGAATGGCCAAGATCGATCAAGCGGAACAAGATCGTCGGATCGAGGCAGCCGCAAAAGCGTTGAACCTCACAGACTATCTTGATCGCAAGCCGGGGCAATTGTCCGGTGGTCAGCGACAGAGGGTCGCCATTGGCCGCGCGATTGTTCGCGAACCATCTGCATTCCTGTTTGACGAGCCATTGTCGAACCTTGATGCGGCGCTCCGGGTTGGTATGCGCCTTGAGATCATGGAGATGCACAAGCGTCTCGACACAACGATGATTTACGTCACGCACGATCAGGTCGAAGCCATGACAATGGCAGACAAGATCGTGGTCCTGCGGGCAGGCTATATCGAACAGGTCGGATCTCCGCTGGAGCTTTACCACACACCTCGGAATGTTTTTGTGGCAGGCTTTATCGGGTCACCTCAGATGAACCTGATCGAAGGCCCAGAGGCGCAAAAGCACAATGCCCATACAATCGGCGTACGCCCCGAACATATTGATGTGACCGAAGGCAGCGGCATGTGGAAAGGCACGGTTGGGGTCGCGGAACACCTTGGTTCCGATACGTTCTTTCACGTCCACAACACAGGTTTGCGCGACATGATTACGGTTCGCGCCCCAGGCGAGGTCAGCTTCCGTCACGGAGATGAGATTTATCTGACGCCAAAGGCCGATGTTATTCACCGTTTCGATGAAAAGGGTTTGCGGATCGCATGAAACGGCTCGACGGAAAGACAGCTCTGATAACAGGGGCGGCGCGCGGGATCGGCCTTGCCTTCGCCGAGGCGTACGTTCGTGAAGGCGCGCGCGTTGCAATCGCAGATATCGATTTGGCGCGCGCACGCGCATCGGCGCAGGAGCTTGGCAACGGCGTGATTGCCGTCGAAATGGATGTCACTCAGCAAGCCAGCATTGACCGGGCTGTTGCCGAGGCCGTTGCGGAACTTGGTCAGATCGACATTCTGATCAACAACGCGGCCATCTTCACAGCGGCTCCGCTTGTTGAAATTGAACGCGATGACTACCAGCGCGCCTTTGACATCAACGTCAGCGGCACTCTCTTCACGATGCAGGCCGTCGCACGCCATATGATCGATCGTGGCATCAAGGGTCGCATCATCAACATGGCCAGCCAGGCTGGCCGCCGGGGTGAATCCTTGGTCGCGGTCTATTGCGCGACAAAAGCTGCCGTAATCAGCCTGACGCAGTCGGCAGGCCTGAACCTCATCGAACACGGGATAAATGTGAATGCAATTTCCCCCGGTGTTGTAGACGGCGAACACTGGGATGGCGTGGATGCTTTTTTCGCCAAGTACGAAGGCAAGGCCCCCGGTCAGAAGAAAAAAGAAGTTGGCGAGGCCGTGCCGTTCGGACGTATGGGGACGGCCGCTGATTTGACAGGTATGGCCGTATTTCTCGCGAGTGATGATGCCGAGTACATTGTTTCGCAGTGTTACAATGTCGATGGCGGACAATGGATGAGTTGATGGCAGACGGTGCAAAAAAACAAAGTCCAGTAAGGCTGAGCAATTCGAACTTGGCGGCTCTGCCCGACGGCATTCCGGTCCCTCTATATGACAGAAAGAGGCTCTCTGCCGGCATCGTGCATATCGGTCTCGGGAATTTCCATCGTGCCCACCAGGCATGGTACTTGCACAGGCTTATGCAGCAGGGACTTGCATTGGACTGGGCGATTATTGGCGCAGGCGTACGTCACAACGATGCCGCGATGCGCGATAAGCTCTTGGCGCAAGATTGCCTCACCACATTGATCGAACTCGACCCGTCAGGCACTTCGGCGGAAGTCACAGGGCCGATGATCGACTTTCTTCCAATCGAAGAGGCCAATGGCGCCTTGATCGCGGCTATGGCGTCCCCTGAAATCCGCATTGTCGCTCTGACGGTTACTGAAGGCGGATACTTCGTCGATCCGGCCACTGGCGGCTTTGATCAGGCGAATCCAGATATCCAGCACGATGCGGCCAACCCGCAGACGCCCCGCACCGCGTTCGGCGCAATCATTGCAGCCCTGAAAATCCGTCAGGAAACTGGCATTGGCGCATTTACCGTACAAAGCTGCGACAACCTTCAGGGAAATGGTGCCGTCGTACGGCAGACCATTATCTCTCTTGCACAACTTTCCGATCCAGATCTGGCAAAATGGATCGAGATGCAGTGCAGCTTTCCCAATTCAATGGTCGACTGCATTGTCCCCGCGACAGGACCCGACGAGATCCAACTCGTTCAGTCTCTTGGTATCGACGACCACGCGCCGGTGACTCATGAGAATTACCGCCAATGGGTGATCGAAGACGATTTCTGCGCCGGTCGGCCGGATTGGGATAAGGCGGGGGCGACGTTTTCGGACGCGGTCCATGACTATGAAGCGATGAAAATCCGTGTTCTGAATGCCGGGCATCAAGTCGTGGCCAACGCAGGCGAACTGCTATCGATTGAGACGATTTCAGATTGTATGAGCGACCCGGAAATTCGCGGTCTTTTTCGCAAGGTGCAGGCAGATGAAATCACGCCGCATATTTCTGCGGTGCCAGGCATGGAGCCAGGCGCATACGCCGACCTGATCGAGCGGCGGTTCTCGAACCCCGCCATTCTTGATACCACACGTCGCGTAGCCTTTGACGGCTCGTCGCGCCACACTGGTTTTGTCCTGCCGATTTTGCGGGATGCGTTGGCGGCCAATGGGAAAATCGCGGGTCTTGCTCTCGTCGAGGCGCTCTGGGCGCGGATGTGCACCGGCGTGCGAGAGGATGGCTCGCTGATTGCACCCAATGATCCACATTGGGACAGTCTGCATTCCGTCGCGAAACAGGCGCAAGCACGCCCCCTAGCTTGGCTCGAACAGAGCCAATTCTATGGTGACCTCGCCAATTCGAAACCGTTTGCGGACGCATTCGAAGGTTGGCTAACTGCGATTTCGTCGGATGGTGTGCGCGCCACTTTGAGCCGCTTTGCCAGCGATACCAAGTAGGTCCGACGGACCACAAGACATCGCGCAATCTCGCAAGTCTGGAAACGAACCTTCCTCAAGACCGCTTCACTTGATCTCGGACTAAAGGGATCGTTCCTGGACAGGTATTTTTGTCGCTGACGGCGCGGTTGTTAGGCGGCTTCGCCACGGTTAAATGGGCGTCGGTTTTCCAGCATCCTTTGACTGCCGCCTGACGGCGAATTGTAGAAACAAAAAACCTGGGCGCCCACGTGGCCGGAGCCGCAAAATGCTTGGAATGGATGGCCGACCTATGGCGACATCAAGAGGCACACACGCCTAGGACCTTGCGAATTTTGTGTCTGGCTTGACGTTGGAAAGCTAAGCGCCGATCTGACGACCTTTGTGCCGGGTCGACGTCTTGGCGACAACGCTGGTTAAGTTGATGCGCATCGAGGGCGGCGCACGGGGTATGCTGTGGGCTTGCTCGCAGCCAGCAAAACTCGAATGCGCTTTGGTACGCGCCGCAAAGCGAGTCCAGGCGTCTGAAAACACGAAACGGCGCAGGGTCGGGGCCGGATCCCGCTCTTGCAAGTCGGCCAACAGCAACCCGTCGCAGCTTCGTCTCCGGGCGCGCACATGTGCCGCTGGCGCTATGAAAACTATGGACAAGTTGATGTATCGGCAATGTTTTTTGACCCGGTTAAACCTTCCGTAAATTGTTGAGCTTTAGACAGGACACGAGTGGTGGCCGTCGCTGATGCGACATTGCTAGGAAGCGTTCTCAGTTGCGGATGTCTGTCTCTTGGACGGCATCCGCGTTTATCCGCGGCAGAATGCCGGTCCGGGTAAGGTCGGTCTTGGAAACTGAATCCGGCAGCCACAGTAATGACGATGTTATGCAGGGAGTTTCCAGTCGTATGCTAAGCAATACCTTGCCCGAACCCCTAGAGGTTTCTCACACTGGCACCAAAGCAACCTTGGACGTCTTGATCCTTGATGATCTCGAAGCTGACCGGATGCGCCTCAGACGCTTTTGCAGAAAAGCGGGCCTTGAATTTGAGCTTCATGAGGCGTCAGATCTTCAGGAATTCCGCAGTATCATAAATTCGAAAAAGATGGATTTGGTCTTTTTGGATTATCACCTCGCGATGGACAATGGACTTGATGCGCTAAAGATTCTCAGGGCGCAGGAGGATCAGGTCGATGCAATTCCGATCATGGTTACCAGCGTTGACCGCCATGATATCGCCGTTGAGGCCATGCGCTCAGGCTGCGCGGATTACATCACGAAAGAAGAATTAAGCGTCGATTCCATTCGCAAGTCGATCATCTCTGCCTTCGAGCGGCGGATTTTGATTTCGGCTCTGAACGAAGCACAATCCTCACAGCATGCGATGCGCGTTTCGATTTTCAGGCTTGCAAAGACTTGCGGTCCTGAAATCCGGACTGTCCTGGCGGCGACGCTGCGTCACACCAGGACATTGCGTGCGACTGATCGGCTCAGCGCAAATGTTCACAACAGTCTCGGCGGTCTTGAGAAGTCTTGCGGTCAGATCTACGCTTTTCTTGACGAGGTGTCCGGCCTGTTGGAGCACGATCAAGCAGCCGACCTCAATGGCCAGGCGCCGACCGCGCAAGGCGTCGGCTAAGACCAGTGGAAATAATCACCTCAATTCAATCCTTTGTAAAACCGCATAGCCTGCGCGGAAAGCTGGTGTTGATGGTGGTTTCAATCCTCGCCGTTGCCTTGTCGATGATGTCGCTGGCCCACTACAACAATTCAAAGCAAAGAGAATTACGTGCGATCGTTGATCGCTTGGACTTGCTTGCCGACAAAAACGCGGCGGTTGTTACAAACGCCTTGGCGAATTTGAACAGTGATGCCGCTCTTTTTGCGTCTATTCCAATGCTAAGAAGTCTAACTTTTCAGGACGTGGGAAACACGACGCTGGTTGGTGTTCACAAGACAGATCGGCGGACAGACGTTGAAGTCGGTTTTCAGGGTTTCGTGGACGCGCTTCCCTACGTGTATGGGGCGTCAGTCGCGACCCATGGTGAAAACCCAAGGCTACTCGTCTCTGTTGCTGATACGGCCCTTCCCGAAAACCTCCTTGTGAGTGGGTGGTCACCTATTCCCTCAAATGACGAAATGGCTCGGCTTAACCGGGAGTTGGCTCAGTCGGAAAATACTGTGCTCTCTGAAGTCCCGCGCGAGGTGGATAATATTGCAGTGAGCCTCGGCATTCGAGTTTCCGTCCCAATAATTGGCGAGTCCGGAGCACGTGCCGGCACAATCTTTCTATATGTTGATTTAGCAATTCTCCTTCGCTTTTTCGGCATGAAGCCCGACGCTGGATCAACTGTATTGGTTTGGACAAACACCGGACACGCCGTATTCAAAGAACAAAGTCCGCCCAGCGTTCAATCAAGAGGTTTGGGGCCCAATCGGCTTGGTGCACGATCCTCGGGTGAAGAACATCAGTCTTATGCCTCATTTGACGAAAGCTTGATCCGCCCTCGGTCGATCCAAGTGGGATCAGCTGGAAATCCGCTGATGCTGCGCGTGGATACCCTCGTCACAAGACCAGTATGGCCGAGTAGCACGGTAAGCGAAATGCTCAGGGAGCTTCTGTTGTCGGGTGCACTTATCGCCTGCGCACTTATCGCAACGCTTTCCATCGGGCGCCGGCTCTTGGATCCGCTTAAGCAGTTGCAATCGTGGATCGAGACAAAGGATAGTCAAAGCTTGGGATGCCCCGATTTGGCGGCCAAGGACGATGAATTGGGCGAGCTGGCAAGGGCTTTTGTAAGCTTGTCGAACGACCTTGCCGCCGAAACCGCAAAGGCGCGCGCGATTTTCCGGGCGGCGGCAAACGCCATCGTTGTTGTCGGAAAAACGGGTGTCGTCGAAGAGGTCAACGCGGCCGCCGAAAGCGTGTTTGGCCGCCCGCACGACGCAATTGTTGGTGGCGCACTCTCTGACCTCATTGCACAACATGGTGCCGAGGATTTCTATGGTATGGTTAGGCAACTGGTGGAAGGCAGCAATCACATGCCGTTCACTGTAGAAGTTGAGCATCAAAAAAGCCCGGGCGTTGACGTCCAGATCGAAATTGCAGTCAGTGCCACTGAAAATCAGAGTGGTTTTCAGCTTGTCCTGATTGCAAGGGATGTCACCGCAAGGCGTCTTTCCGAGGCACGGGTGAGCGATTTGATAGTCGCTCTTGAGCGGTCAAACGGTGAACTAGATCAATTTGCGTATATCGCGTCCCACGACTTGAAGGCGCCGTTGCGGGTCATCGAAAATGCATCAAGTTGGCTCGCAGAAGACCTTGCCCCGCATCTTACCGACGAGACTCGCGAAAACCTCGCGCTTTTGCAAAACCGCGTTCGCCGGATGCGGCGTTTGCTTGACGATCTCCTTGCGCATTCACGTATCGGTAGAGACGCACATCCCAGTCAGACGGTTTCGGGCAAAGCCCTTTTGCGAGATTTGGAGGGGCTCTTGGATATTCCCGATGGCTTTCACGTTACAGCGTCTGACGCATTCAAAGATATTAGACTGCCAGCTATGCCAATCAAGATGGTTCTGCTGAACCTGGTGGACAATGCGGTAAAGCATCACCACGCAAAAACCGGAACAATATACATGGATGCCACCTTTGGGGCTACTTGTTTTCAGTTCAGCGTTTCTGACGATGGCCCTGGGATTGCTCCAAAGTATCACGACAAAATTTTTGAAATGTTTCGGACTCTGAAGCCACGAGATTCGATTGAAGCCAGTGGGATGGGATTGGCCATGGTGCGAAAGCAGGTCGACTTTATCGGCGGTGCATTGTCCGTAGAATCGGAAGTGGGTGCTGGGACGACCTTCCATGTCTCATGGCCCAGAGCCCCACGAGGGGTTTTTCAACACGAAAGGATGGCGTCATGAGCTACAAATCCGACGGTGCCGATGGTGGCCTTGTGACGCTTATCGTTGTCGATGATGATCTCGGAGAAGCCAAGGCGGTTCGAAGATCATTCGCAAAGGCCGGTGTTGGCAATCCCATAGTTCACGTGATGGACGGGGTAGAGGCGATTGAGTTTTTACACAGCAAAGAGGCTCCTGAGAAGTACGTGATGCTTGTGGATCTGAACATGCCTCGGATGAACGGAATCGAACTTGTGCGCGAAATCCGGGCGGATCCCCGGTTAAACAAGTCCGTTGTTTTCATGCTGACAACATCGGATGATCAACGCGACATCGCGGCTGCCTATGAATTGAATGTCGCCGGGTACATGGTCAAGTTTCGCGTCGGCGAGGATATCAAAAACCTGATTGACACGCTTGGGTGCTATTGGAACCTGGTAGAATTTCCTGTCATCCCTCAACGGCAGGTCGTTTGAAATGGGAGCGCTTACTGTCTTGATTGTCGATGACGACATGGGTGACCGTGCTCATCTGCGGCGCCTGCTGCAAAAAACAAACTGCAATGTCGATGTTGTTGATGTTGACAGTGTTGAAGTCGCCTTGACGTCGCACGATCGGGCATTTGACGCGGTCTTTCTGGACCACCTTTTACCTGAATTGTCCGGGCTCAGCGCTCTCAACAGTTTCAGAGAAACTTGGCCGAAAGCTGCAATTTTCCTAATGACAGGACAAGGCAACGAAGACACGGCAAAATCTGCAATCCTGCAAGGTGCGAGCGATTATATTGTTAAATCGGCATTTAGTGAAAGCACGCTGTTGGCGGTTTTGAATGCAGGTATCGCATCTGCGCGAGCGCGCACGCGCCTTGAAGAGCAGCGCGAGGACCTCGCGACGTTCGCCGAAGTCCTTGTGCATGATTTTCGCGCGCCCATTCGTGCAGCAGCCTACCTTTCACGTCAGATAGAAGAAGATCTTGCGGCTCAAGATTTCGATGAAGTGCGGTATGGGCTCGCAGCACTGCAAGTATCGGCGACCCAGATGATGGAAATGCTCACGAGTCTTTCGGATCACATCCGGCTTGATCGCGAACAAACATTTGAAGTCGTCGCCGCGCCAGAGTTGCTTGATCGTGCGCTTATGGCGCTGGATCTTGAAGCAACACAAAAACACGCCAAGATCGAGCGCCGATTGGCAGATAACTTACCGCCTATAGTGTGCCAGCCACCGCAAATTGCGCAGGTTCTTCAGAATCTCGTCGCAAATTCATTGAAATATGCGGGTCAAAATACCGCCGAGGTCCAAGTCTCCGCAGCAATGGGGCCTTGTGGGATGTTGATTTTTGAAGTCGAGGATCAAGGTATCGGCATTCCAAATGAATTTTTAGGACGCATTTTTGAACCGTTCAAGCGTGTCCCAGGGAAGGACGGCCCGAAAGGTACCGGTCTTGGATTGGCAACGTGCAAGAAAGTTGTTCATCGGCACGGTGGGCGGATTTGGTGTGAATCAGAAATTGGCAAGGGAACAATCATGCGCTTTTCGCTTCCGATCTCAAGGCTGGAAAATGACTTGCAAGAATGGAATTCAGCTTCCAGAAAAGTGGCCTAAGTACCTCGTGTGAAGGACCGTTTGGCTATTCGGTACGGTCGATTTCGTCAAAGGCATTGATGACTCCACCGATCAGGTCATAGGCAAGAAGATCCCGCAGTTGGCGCGGATCGCGCACAAGGGGTTGCACCTGCGAACGAAGCCTGGCCAGTGCCTGGTCTGGCGAAAAATGTGAAAGCAGAGCGTCGCGATATTCGACAAAGCGAAACGAAAATTTGGAACCCGCCGCGGCCTGAGCAACAATGGGCAAGTCCACCGGTATCACTGTTCCAATACGAGGATATCCACCTGTCGTCTGACATTCCGGGAGCAAGACAAAGGGCATGCCGGTGCCGGTCATCTGAACATCACCCGCCACCATGGGTTCAGACAGAATAGCAAGGGCTCCATCTGATGAAAATGGAACACCTTCAAATTGCAGCTCCACGCCTTGCCGGTTGCCCCGCGTCGTCCTGCGAAAACGTGTCTTTTCAAACCTCGAAATTTCTTCCTGCGAGAACCGTGAGGTTTGTACACTTGGCAAGATCCGCACATCGCCGCCGTTAAACCGCTGTCTTGGTGTCAATGTATTGCCCACGTCTCGCAAATCCGCGTCGGGACCAATTGGTAATGCGTCTCCGATGGCAAGCACCGCGCCGACGCCACCGCTTAAGTGGGCTGATCGGCTGCCCAAAAAGGACTCACTGGCTATCCCGCCTCCGATGTGCAGATAGCCGTAGACGCCTGATGTCGCGGCCCCGATTGAAACCCGTAGACCCGCTTTCACGGCATGAGATGCGTTCCAGATCAACGGATCACCATCAAGGCTTGCTTTCATCACCGCCCCTGTCAGAGCAATGCGCAGGTCCACGGTCGCCACAAAGTCTCCGCCGAAGCCGGCCATCTCAATCGCAGCGCATGAAATCGGTTGGCCGAGAAGGGCGGCCCCCTCCAAAAACGCCTCCCGGTCTGCCGCACCACCCTGTGACAACCCGAATACCATGTGGCCCGGCCGCCCCAAATCCTGAACCGTCATCGCCGGGCCAGCCCGCATTACGTCAAGCAAACGCATTACGAAATGGCCTCCCAAGTCGCACCACCGTCGCCGCTGTCATTCCTTTCGTGAATGCGCAGAAAGTCCGCCTCGCTGATCGGCACAAACCGGATCTCGTCTCCCGGCGTAAGGGCAAATGGGGCGTCATGATGCGCCCGAAATGCATGAAAAGCGCATTGTCCAACCTGTCTCCAGCCTGTCGGCGTCGAAGCAGAGAACAAGACGATCTGTCGGATTGCCACTGTAATGGCGCCGATCGGGACGGATTTCGTAAGGCCGGTCTGGCGGGGCAAATCCCAGTTTTCAGGAAGTGATCCGAGATAGGGTTGCCCGGGCGCAAACCCCAACGTCATCACCCGCAGGGGAGTCTCGCAAAGCTGGGCTATAGCTGTGTCGGGCGACACGCCCGCAAGCTGCGCGGCCTCTCCAAGCTGCGGCCCGAACGTGTCGCCGCCAAAAACAGACGGTATCGTCCAGAGTTTTCGGCCCTCAGGAAGCGAGGCTGCGAACCAGTCACGACGCCCAAGCAAGTCGATCAGCTGCGCACGAAGTGTCTCGCGCGCAAGCGTATGAGGGTCAAAAGCGATAAACGTAGACGTCAGCGAGGTTGATGTTTCCGTCAACCCGACAGGGCGATTGGCCTCAAGTTCCGCACGAAATGCAAGCGCTGCACTGTTGGCGGCATCGGTCAGCGCATCGGAAAAGGTGACAAGCATCCCACCGAAACCGACATCAGCGATCCTGGGCAATGTATCCGGTTGTGCAGACGTTATCGGGTTCACGGGACCACCTTTAGCAAATCTTCAAGGCCAAAAGCGAACTACTTCAAGGCTTGCGGAAGAAAGAGCGCGATCTGCGGAAACGCGATCAGCGCGAATACCATGACCAGCATCACCGCCACAAAGGGTAGGCTGCCCAGCATGACATCTGACATTTTTCCGCTCTTCCGCGCACCTTGAACGACGTAAAGATTCAACCCGACAGGTGGTGTTATCAGCGCCATTTCGATCAAAACGATCATGAGGATACCAAACCATATCGGATCAAACCCCTGTTCGATCACCAACGGCACGATGATCGGGATCGTGACAACCATCAACGACAGCGTTTCTATGAAAAACCCCAAGACGATGTACATGATGACGACCACAAAAATGAATCCCATCGGTGACAATCCAAGACCCGTCAGAAAACTATCAAGCTCTTGTCCCAATCCAGCCGAGGCGAGTGTGAAATTCAAAAACGAGGCCCCCATCACGACCAACATGATCATGGATGTAATTTTTACAGTGCCAAAGATGCTATCTGCCAACATGCCAAACGAGATGCCGCCAAATGCGCCCGCAATGACAAAGGCACCCGCAACACCGACGGCGGCCGCCTCGGTTGGGGTGGCCCAGCCGTTGTAGATCGAGCCGATGATCATCATGAACAACAAGATGATTGGCACGAGATGAACCAAGGCCTGCATCATCTCAGAGAACGGGAAAACCCGCCGTTCCCCACCAAGGCTGGGACGAATGGTGCAGATAATGGCCACGGCAACGCTGAAAGCCAAGGCAAGGCCCAAACCTGGAATCAACCCCGCGAGAAATAGCTGTGGAATGGATGTTTGGGTCAAAAATCCATAGACAATCAGGTTGATCGATGGAGGTATCATAATACCAAGCGTGCCGCCTGCAGCAATTGCACCTGAAAAAAGCTTGGGGTCATATCCAAGTTTTTCAGCTTGTGGCATGGCGACGGTTGCAACGGTTGCGGCGGTTGCGACAGATGATCCGGATGTCGCCGAGAACATCGTAGCGGTCGCAACATTCGCATGAACAAGCCCGCCCGGCATCCACGACACCCAACGATCAAGCGCGGCATATGTCCGCGCTGCAACGCCGCTACGCACCAGGATTTCACCAAGCAGCACGAAGAATGGGATGGCAATCAAGGTCGCACTATTGGACGCGGACCACACCATATTGCCCAATCCACGTATCAGCGGAAAGCTTGAAAAGAACCAATCAATGCCAAACCCAAGTAAGAAAAGCACGATGCCAACAGGGATCGACATACTTAAAAGCGCAAGCAGCCCAACGGCGACATAGACGATCATTTCAATGTCTCCACTTCCGCAAAGGCACCGATCGCGGCCTCGGCCTTGGAGAACTCGCCATTCAAGATCATCTTCAGCGCGACCAATGTTGTTACACAAGCCATGATTGCGAACCACAACCAACCCGCAAACCAAGGGCCTTGCACAAGCGCGAGCGGGGTCTCCAAGGGTGTGTTGGCGGTGGAATTGTTAGTGATTGATCGCTCCAGAACCGGCCAGCATTTATAGGCGATCAGGACAATCGTGCCACTTAGAACGGTCATCGAAAACAGATCGAACAGGCAGCGCCCCAAGGGCGCCGCACGACTTCTCAAAAGATCAATGCGGACATGCCCAAGCTCAAGCATCGTATAGGCCATTCCCCAGGATGTGGCGATCGCCATCACATATCCGCTGATTTCGTCGGTGCCGCCAAACGAGGACCCAAGCTGCCTGAAAACGATATCAAGAAGCACAAAAGCCGCGCAGCTCAAAAGCATCAGACCCACAAGTCCGGCGACGCCTCGGTTGATCGCCTTAAGTGTTTCAAGAATTTTCATGTGCTTGGGCCTCGTCTGGTTTCAGCTTAGTTGATCGTTACGCCGACAACCTGGCCTACGGACGCATTCCAACGCGCAGCCCAGTCACCACCGGCACGTTCGGCCCACTCCGGCAAGACTTGCTTGACCAGAATGTCACGCGCTTTCGTAAAGTCCGCATCCGAAGCGTCCACCAATACCATAGAGCGCGCGTCGCCTGACGGACAATCGCCGTTGCCGGTCAGACAGGCAATGTCATTCACCAGCGCGTTTTGTGCAGTGGCCCATGCAGGCTCTTCAAACTCAGCCGTGATTTGCGACTGGATAAGGGATTGCGTGTCGCCGCTCAGACCGTTCCATTTGTCGAGGTTGATCGCGGTAACAACCGGATCCCAGCCACCAAGCGGTAGTGGCATCAGATGTGTCGATACTTCCCACCAGCCGGCAGAATATCCGGAACCTGCGCCCGTAACCGCGCAGTCCACAACGCCTTTTTGAAGCGCACCCGGCACTTCGGAAAACGACACGTTCACACCTTCCGCACCAAGGGCTTCAAGCAATTTCGCGGTCATGCGACCAGAGGCACGCACTTTCAGACCTTTGAGATCATCCAGTCCGGAAATCGCGGCATTGCAAAACACAACCTGCGGAGGGTAGGGCGCAATGGCAAGCACGTGGCTGTTAAAGCGGTCACGGTAGATGTCGGCGACCATCGGGCGCGCGGCATCGACCATAGCGCGGGCCTCGTCGGCACTCAGCGCAATCAATGGCACGTCCAAAGCTTCAAGTTCTGGCGCGTCAGAGACCGCATAGTCGGCAACGGTCATTGCAACGTCATAGACGCCCTGACCCAGCAGCGGATAGATGTCGCCAAGGCCCAGGCCCATCTGGTTGTGGGTCGTCAATTCAACAGTGATGTCTCCACCCGATGCGGCCGGAAGGGTCTTACCCCAAAACGGCGCTTCGTACTCTTTGTGCAAGGGCAGGCCGGACCAGCTGCCGACCACGGCGAAGTTCTCCGCCAAAGCCGGGGTCGCCAATGTCATAGACGCGGCGAGCAATGTGAGCGATTTACGCATGTTTTTCTCCATGTTGGTTGTGGTTCAAGTTTTTGGTGATGGGTCTTCAAGTGTTTCGGACACATCTGCGATCAGCATGTGTCCGGGGGAATGCGTGATGCAGAACGGCAATTTGGCGTTCAACAGCACGTTTTGGGGTGTCACGCCGCAGGCCCAATAGACAGGGACTTCACCATCCTCGACCGCCACCGGGTCTCCCCAATCGGGCGCGTTCAGATCTGAAATACCGATAGTGGATGGCGCTCCACTTGCAATCGGTGCGCCGTGGGCATGCGGAAAGGCACCGCTGATCCGATACGCATCGTCGATGCGATCTTCGCGTATGGGGCGCATAGTCGCGACCATCTCACCGGAAAACACGCCGGCGGGCGTCAGTGCGACGCACGTGCGGTACATCGGTACTGTCTTGTCCTGCTCAATGTGACGCACAGGTATCCCATTGGCGATAAACGCGTTTTCAAAGGTGAACGAGCATCCAAGTGCAACAGTCACAAGATCATCGCGCCAAAGGTCAGTGATGTTTGTTACCTCTTCGGTGAACACGCCGTCGCGAAACACACGGTACCGCGGCACGTCGGTGCGGATATCAATGTCATCGCCAAGGGTTCGCATGTACGGATCACCCGTATCGCTCACACCAACGACGGGGCATGGCTTTGGGTTGCGCTGACAAAACCGCAGAAAATCCAAGGCATAGGCTTCGGGAAGGATCGCAAGATTGCACTGAAGCTTTCCGGCGGCCAATCCGGCTGTGTGGCGATCATACCGACCTTC
>JARFRG010000229.1 GCA_029287375.1 Boseongicola sp.
GCATAATTCCCCGCGCCATTGGTGATTATTGCGTCATCCGCCAGCGTTTCGTTAAGATGCCGCACGACGGTCTCCATCTGCACCGATCCTGGTGTTGTAACTGTTTGTTTCCATTCATTAAAAGCGTTGCGCATGGCTTCAACATCCAGACTGCGCGCCACATTAGAAAACACATTAGCTTTGGCCGCCAATTGCTTGATAACATTGGCGGGTTTTGCCCCAACCCCGTGCGTTGGCCAATACACCCGCCCCACCTCAGAAGGGTCGCTATGCACATGGGTTAGTCGTTGTGACGGCTTGGGCGCATCAATCAACGTATACCCACCCGTCGTCATCTCACCCAACCGCGCGCCCAAAACAACAAGCTGATCCGCCTCATGAATGCGGGCCGCGAGGGCCGGATTTATCGCAATGCCAACGTCTCCGGCATAGTGCGAGTGCCGATTGTCAATGTAATCCTGACACCGAAACGACGTGCCAACTGGCACCTGCATCGCCGTTGCGAAATCCCCCAATGCCCTCCGAGCGTCCGCGTCCCAACCGCCGCCACCCACTAAAAGAAAGGGCTTAGAAGCGGTCTGTAAATCACTGATAATACGCTCAATATCATCGGGGGACGCGCCTTGGCGCGCGGCCTCGGCCTTGGGTAAAACAAGTGCGGCGCAGGGCGCCGACAGCACGTCCTCGGGCAATGCAAGCACTACAGGCCCCGGCCGTCCTGACATTGCGGTATGAAACGCACGGCTCACATATTCCGGTATCCGGTCCGTGCGATCAATTTCGGCTACCCATTTTGCCAGAGGGCCAAACATCGCGCGATAATCAACCTCTTGAAACGCTTCGCGGTCCCGCTGATCGCTGGCGACTTGACCGACAAACAGCACCATCGGCGTTGAATCCTGAAACGCGATATGAACGCCCGCCGCCGCATTTGTCGCCCCCGGACCCCTTGTTACAAAGGCCACGCCGGGTCTCCCCGTTAATTTGCCATCGGCCTCGGCCATCATCGCCGAACCGCCTTCCTGGCGATTTACGATCACGTCGATGGCGCTGTCATAAAGTCCATCGAGCGCAGCCAGAAAGCTTTCGCCTGGAACACAGAACACACGCTCGACACCCTGCTGGGCAAGGGCGTCGATAAGCACGGTTCCACCGTGGCGTTCGGAATTTTTGGAAAGTTGATCTGCCATTTACCCGCCGTTTACCTGATTGTGCTACTATGCCTGGACGGTTGGTGAAAACCAGCCGAATTGTCCGTCAAAAGAATGGAATTGCTCGACGCACGCCCAAAGAGTATAGCCGCGAGCATGTCGGACACATCAAATACAGCGACACCAAACCCCACGTTTGGTGGACAGGCACGCGCACTGTGGGCGTTGGGTTTGCCGTTAGTTGGCAGTCAGCTCGCTCAGGTCGCAATCCAGACCACCGATATCCTGATGTTGGGGTGGTACGATGTTGTGGCTCTCGCCGGGGTATCCTTAGCCGGCCCGATCTTCTTTGCGGTTTTCATCGTTGGGGCGGGCTTTGCGATCGGGGTTATGCCGCTTGTCGCCAGTGCCGCTGGCACCGAAGACGATCGTCAGGTGCGTCGTGTCACGCGAATGGGCCTCTGGCTCTCCATCGCTTTTGGCGTCGCTATCATTCCGCTTTTCTTGTTTTTCGAGGCGTTTTTTCTCGCTATCGGACAGGCTCCGGACGTAAGTAATCTGGGCGGGCAATACATGGCTTATGCGGGATTTGGCATCCTTCCGGCCCTCATCGTTATGGTTATGCGCAGCTATCTGTCGGCGTTGGAACTGACCCGCATCGTCCTGCTGGCAACCGTCGCAACCTTCTTTCTGAATATCGCCATCAACTATGCCTTGATTTTCGGCAATTGGGGCGCCCCCGAACTTGGCGTGGTTGGCGCTGCAATTGCATCGGTGATCGGCCACATCTTTGGAGTGGTGATCCTTGTGGTCTATGCGCTTGTAAAGACACCGCAATACACGCTGTTCCAAAACTTTTGGCGCCCAGATTGGGAGGCAATGTCGCGCGTTTTCCACTTGGGATGGCCGATCGGGATCACGCTTTTGTCCGAAGTCGGACTGTTTGCGATTGCATCGGTCATGATGGGCTGGGTCGGCACAATCGCGCTGGCCGCGCACGGTGTCGCGCTTCAGATTGCGTCCATCACCTTCATGATCCATCTCGGGCTGAGCCAGGCCATCACCGTGCGCGCAGGGCGCGCCTGGGGGCGGTCGGACAGGGTAATGCTGCGACTGGCCTGTCAGGCCGCAATGGTCCTGTCGGCGATTGCCGTTTGCATGACAGTGTTCGTTTTTCTCGTCTTTCCCGAACCCCTTCTGGGGGCTTTCATTGATCCCGGCGATCCGGATCGCATTGACATCCTCGCCGTTGGTGTCGGCCTGCTTGCGGTTGCGGCGCTGTTTCAGACAGTTGACGCGGCGCAGGTGATGGCGCTTGGCATGTTGCGCGGTGTGCAGGACACGAAGGTGCCCATGATCATGGCGGCGTTCAGCTATTGGGTGGTTGGCGTGCCGACAAGTTACCTTTTGGGGTTCACCTTCGGGCTTGATGGCGTCGGCATCTGGCTGGGCCTGTCGGTCGGGCTGGCAGTAGCTGGGGTCTTGATGCAGATGCGCTTTTGGAGGCGCCACGCGCGTCTCTGAGCGCCTGTGGTCAATCGACCTTCGTGCGCAGCCATTCCATGACGTCGCCGCGCACAGACTGCACGCCAGACGCGCGTGAGGCATCAATCATGACTTTTGCTTCGTCAAGGTTCACCCGGCGCAGAAGATGTTTGACCGGCCCAATAGATGCGGGTCGCATCGACAGCGTCCGCAGACCCATAGCGGCAAAACACATCGCCTCAATCGGCCGCCCTGCGTCCTCTCCACAAAAACTTACCGGCGTATTGGTTTCGTTGCAGCGTGCAACAATTTGTTCGATGAATGTTAAAAAACTGACGTTTAGCGTGTCATAGCGCCGCCGAACGCGCTCATTCTCGCGGTCCGCGGCAAAAAAGAACTGCTTAAGATCATTCCCGCCAATCGAGATAAAATCCGCCATCTCAAAGAATTGTTTTGGCGCAAAGGCAAGGCTCGGGGTCTCAAGCATCGCGCCGACTTCGACCTTTTCGGGCAGTACATGTCCAAGTTTCTTCTCTCGTTCCAGCTCGTTCAGAACGTGTTGATGGGCGGCCTTGTATTCGTCGAATTGCGCGACAAACGGGAACATAATCGTTAATGGGCGACCATTCGCGGCCCGGATCAATGCCTGGATCTGCATACGCATCACACCAGGCT
>JARFRG010000269.1 GCA_029287375.1 Boseongicola sp.
GGGTAGGGAGATCGAAACCCATCGAGGGACCGTTTCGTGTTTTAAATCAACACTACGTTCCGCAAGCATTTCTTCGGCGTCACAAAAAACCGGCGGAAAGCGAAAACAGAGCCGGATGATCTGTTGGATCGTGGATGTCGGAAATCGGTGGCATGGGTGCGAAATCTGTCAAGTCGCTGCCAAGTGCCGGGCGTAAGACCGACTTTCGAGTTAGCGTGACAACGCCAAAGGTAGACTGGTTCGAATTGATCTGACAGCGCCTGCTTGCTCAATCATCCAAGAGCATTTGAACCGAAGTGAACCAAATGAAGGCGATGCGGGCAGGAAATCCATTGCCCGCATCACGGTTGCGTTAAGCAACGAGGTCGAAACGATCAGCGTTCATGACTTTGGTCCAGGCCGCCACGAAATCGCGGACGAACTTCTCCGCATTGTCGTCCTGACCGTAGACTTCGGCGTAGGCTCTGAGGATCGAATTGGAGCCGAACACGAGGTCTGCGCTGGTTGCTGTCCACTTGACCGCGCCAGTCGCCCGGTCGCGGATTTCATAAGTGCCGTCATCGACGGGAACCCAGCTATTGGCCATATCGGTCAGATTGACGAAGAAATCATTCGTAAGCTGACCTTCACGCTTGGTGAACACACCGTGTTTTGTGTCCCCGTGGTTGGTGCCAAGAACGCGCATGCCACCGATGAGCACTGTCATCTCAGCAGCTGTCAGACCCAAAAGCTGCGCTCTGTCGAGCATCAGCTCCTCCAGCGCCACGGCGTACTTTTCCTTTTGCCAATTTCGGAAACCGCAAGCGACTGGTTCGAGAACGTCAAAACTGTCGGCATCAGTTTGCGCATCCGAGGCGTCCCCGCGACCAGCAGTAAAGGGTACGTCAATGTCGTGTCCGGCGGATTTGATGCTTTGCTCAAGGCCAACAACACCGGCAAGCACAATAATGTCTGCGACCGAAGCACCAGTTTCGGCGGCGATTGGCTCGAGGATGCCAAGGACTTTGGCGAGACGCGCCGGCTCGTTTGCGGTCCAGTCTTTTTGAGGGGCAAGCCGGATGCGCGCACCATTCGCGCCGCCACGCTTGTCAGAACCGCGGAACGTCCGAGCACTGTCCCATGCCGTAGCGATCATTTCCGCCGATGACAGGCCGCATGATGCGATTTTGGCTTTCACGGCGTCTACGTCGTAGGACGTCGCGCCTTTGGGGATCGGATCTTGCCAGATCAGATCCTCGGCCGGAACGTCGGGGCCATAATAGTTGGCTTTTGGTCCCATGTCGCGGTGCGTCAGCTTAAACCATGCCCGTCCGAAGGTATCCGCGAAGTAAGCCGGGTCGGCGCGGAATTTGTGGCATATCTCATTGTAGATCGGGTCGACCTTCATGGCCATGTCCGCGTCTGTCATCATTGGCATGCGGCGCACCGACGGATCGGTCGGGTCGACCGGCATTTCGTCTTCTGGCATATCGACCGGCTTCCATTGGTTGGCACCGGCGGGCGATTTGGTCAGCTCCCATTCATAGCCAAAGAGGTAGTCGAAATACCCCATGTCCCATTGAGTCGGGTGCTTGGTCCATGCCCCTTCGATGCCAGACGTAAAGGCGTTGGTTGCCTTGCCATCCATTCCTGGATTGTCCCAGCCGAAGCCTTGGGAATTCACCGGGCAGCCTTCGGGCTCGGCGCCGATATGGGCGTGGTCGCCACCACCATGGGCCTTGCCGACGGTGTGGCCACCGCAGGTCAACGCGGCGGTTTCTTCGTCGTTCATTGCCATGCGGGCAAAGGTTTCGCGTACGTGCAGCGCGGTACGGTCCGGGTCCGGGTTGCCGTTCACGCCTTCTGGATTCACGTAGATTAGACCCATGTGAACAGCCGCCAACGGATTGTAGAGCGTCGAGGTGTCGTCCAGGTCGCCATAGCGGTTTTCGGACGGCGCAAGCCATTCGTTTTCCGCGCCCCAGTTCACGTCGATTTCGGGCCCCCAGATATCTTCGCGGCCAAAGCCAAAGCCAAAGGTCTTCAGCCCCATGGATTCATAGGCCATGTTTCCTGCCAGAATGATCAGGTCGGCCCAGCTCAGGGCGTTGCCGTACTTTTTCTTGGCTGGCCATAGCAGGCGACGGGCCTTTTCGAGACTGGCGTTATCCGGCCATGAATTCAGCGGTGCAAAGCGGATATTCCCCGAACCGGCGCCACCGCGACCATCGCCCATGCGATACGATCCTGCGGAGTGCCACGCGAGGCGGATCATCAGGCCGCCGTAGTGTCCCCAATCTGCGGGCCACCAGCTTTGGCTGTCGACCATCAGTGCGCGCACGTCTGCTTTGACGGCGTCATAGTCCAGCGCCTTGACCGCTTCGCGATGGTTGTAGTCCGGATCCATCGGATTGGTGCGTGCGCCGTGCTGGTGCAGGATGTCCAGATTAAGCGAACGCGGCCACCATTTCGTGACGCTGTTCCCAAGTTCGGTATTGCCGCCGTGCATGACAGGGCAACCGCCGGTCGGCTCGATGTTGTTTCCGTCCATTTTCCACTTTCCTATGATACTGAGACCGGAGCATGACGCTCTTTCTAGAATCATTCTAACAAACAATTGTCATTAACTCCAATTGGATATTGTTAAATCTATGATAAGTTAAACTAATGAAACGCCTTACTCTGAAGCAGCTCCGATATTTTGAAGCCTTGGCGCGACATAAGCACTTTGGCCGAGCGGCTGAGGCGTGTTCCATTTCGCAGCCCGCTTTGTCTTTGCAGATCAAAGAGCTGGAAAAAATGTTCCACGTGCCTTTGGTCGAGCGCAGCGCACACCAAGTCCGACTGACACCAGTCGGCGACCGACTTCTTCAGAAATCACGTGAAATCCTGTTGTCGGTCGAGGAGCTTGACGATCTTGTGCGGGCGTCTCGCGGACTTTTGGCCGGGCGGCTAAGGCTTGGTGTCATACCGACCGTTGCGCCCTATCTATTGCCGAAGCTCATTACAGCTCTGTCGCAACGATTCCCGGGACTGGATCTTGAACTTCGCGAGGCGGTGACCCGCTCTTTGATAGGCGATTTGAAAGACGGTCGGCTTGACGTTGCGGTCGTCGCGCTACCCGTCTCTGAACCAACACTTACCGAATTCCCGCTTTTTGAGGAGGGTTTCGTTCTGGTCCGCCCGGCAGAAGACGCCGGCAAACCCGTCCCCACGGGCAAGACGCTGCAGACAATGCGGTTGCTGCTTTTGGAGGAGGGTCATTGCTTTCGCGATCAAGCCCTCTCTTTTTGCCGGTTTTACAAGGATCAGCCAAGCCGTCTGATGGAGGGAAGTTCGCTATCGACACTTGTGCAAATGGTTGGTGCGGGAATGGGGGTAACGCTTATCCCGGAGATGGCCGTGGACCTTGAAACGCGCACTGCAAATGTTTCTATCGACCAGTTTCCCCACCCGCGCCCAACGCGCATGATCGGAATGATATGGAGAACCACCAACCCGCTTTCCGATCAGCTTTTGCAAATTGGTACGACACTGCGGACAGTTCTGTGAAGAGAAGTGCTTTGCGGAAGTCGTGAACCCTGCTTTGCAGGGGTTGGCCATCACCAACGCCGCAAAGAAATCAGGTTCG
>JARFRG010000270.1 GCA_029287375.1 Boseongicola sp.
TTTCGGTGATTTGCGCTTCTGAGGTTTCGCCGGGGATGTCGTCGTAGTCGATCTCGGCCAAGACGCCGTCGACCATTTGGATAGCGCCTTCGTGGAGGATGAAGAATCCCATGAGGTCTTGAGGTTCGCCGTGGCGCGCGACGATGCCGTATGGAGCAAGCCGGATGCTGGTTTCGGTTGGGTTCTCGACGGTCTGCGTGATCGTGAACATGAACTTTTCGTCAATCGAAACAGTGCGTCGGAAGATCAGGTTGGCCGGGCTGTCCCAGCGCAGGACAACAGGCGTGTCCGTGGTCAGAGCCGAGCCGCTTTCCACAGACCAGATCGTGTCGGGGCCGGGCACGTCGTCTCCGGTCAGTGCGCCACCCGGCGCCCAACCAAAGACTGTGTAATAGGGTTGCTCAGAGCCGATTGGCGAGAGCAACTCTACCTTTTCGGCGCTGCCGAGCGTTTCTTCGTAGTCGTTGAGCAGCAACGTGTCGATGCGCCCGCCTGCCAAAGAAATGGAGCCGGTGAGGCTGGCGGATGCGATGTCGAGGCGCGGTGCATTCGCGGTGGTGGTCGCAGGGGTTTCTGGTGCCGCAGTTGACGCGTCGGCGGATGAGGGCGCGCCGGTTGCGGGGTCTGCGGTCGGCAGAACCACAACGCCGTCCTGAGTGACGGCGGTTTGTTCGACCGGTTCGGGGGGCGGAAATAGGATAAACCAGATGAAGAGTACGGCTGTACTCAACACCATTGCCAGCAGAAGGTTTCTGTTCTGGTCGTCCATTGCGCGCCACCTGGTCGTTTTTTGGATTGCAGGTGGTTCAACCGCTCAGCGGGCAAAAGGTCAAGCGCTTTCGGTCATGGTTAGGTGTGTCAATTGAATTGAGTGTGCCATCTGACAATAGTTCGCGTGTCGGAAGGGCGAGGGGCCTAGAAATGCTTGGTGGATACATCCGGGATTTTCGCGCGATCCAAAAGATCCATCCGATAGTCCGGTATCCAAGTCAGGCTGTCGCCACGCGGCATCGGTCGTGCAAGGTTGAAACCTTGAATATGATCGCAGCCAAGCTGAGCAAGCATTGCGTGCTCTTCCGGCGTTTCGACACCTTCGGCAAGTGTGTCTATGCCCAGTTGTTCTGACATAGCGAGCAGGGCGGAGACCAGGATGCGCTGGTTTTTGTCAGCATCGATGCGCGAAATCAGCCGACGGTCGATTTTCAGCCGTGAGACAGAAAATGTGCGGATGTTGAGAATGCTGGTGGAGCCTGTTCCGAAATCATCAAGATCAATCCGACACCCCATCTCGGCAATTGCCCTAAGATTTCGCGCGATGATGTCGTCTTTCGATTGCGCGATTACGCTCTCCAGGACTTCGATTGTCAGGCGGTTTGACTTGAGCTCGTAGCGGTCAAGCTCCCAGCGGAGAAATTCTGGCAGGCGAGGGTTTCGTAATTCGTCCGCAGAGTAATTCACCGATACCGCCGGTATCGCGAGACCCGCGCGATCCCAGGTTCTGAGCGTGCTCAGGGCGTGGGTCAGCACCACTTCTGCCAATCGTTGCGACAATCCAAGCCGATCAATGAGACCCAAAAACGTAGCAGGAGAAATGAGGCCGCGCGTTGGATGCTCCCAACGCGCAAGAGCCTCAAAGCCGGTGATCTCGCCGGTATGGGTCGAGACCTGCGGCTGATACCACGCAATGATCTGGCCATTTTCGAGGGCTGAAGCCACCTGTCCAGCAAGATCGTTGTCGGAGTGCGGCGCTTTCCCGTAGGCCGATTTGTAAATGCGGATGGCGCCGGGGCCATCGCGGCGCGCATTCCGGTTTGTTGCCTCGGCCGCCCGAATCAGACCGATTGCAGACAGCGTGTCGAACTGTACTGCACGGGCAATTCCGATAGTGACCGTGCAGTAAACCCGCACTGCACCGTTGTGGAAAGGTTCATCAAGGCACGATTGAATGCGCCGCGACAGGTGGAGAAGGTTTTCGCTTTCGGGCGCACGCATCCCCGGCAAACAGATCAAAAAGTCAGATTTCATACCGCGCGTGACAAGATCACCGCGCCGCACAAACTGACGGAGTCTTGTCGCGAAATCGGCCATGATGGCCTCGTCCATCTGGATGCCCAGGCGATCCTCCAGCTCGTCCAGATTGTCAATTGCAACGGACATAACCGCAGTTTGATAGCGCAAGGGTTCATCTTGCAGGAGATGTTTTTCAAGCCAGATTTCGGCCATTTCGACGGAGTTGATTGCCGAGCCACCGCTTCCGCCGCGCTGTCGACGATCGGCAACCAGTGACAGAATTATTGCGCTTGCGGGAAGAACAGCAGCGACCATCGTCATGGTTTGCTCGCCCGCCATCCAATACGTGGCCACAAGCAAGAAGGGGATCAATGCAATCGGCCGATAGCCTGACATCGCCCATAGCAGGAATTTGCGGGCCTTGAATTGAGATGCTTTCGCGTCGTCGGCTTGCACACACTTCCCCGGAACAAATGTCATGGGGGCATTTCTAGCGCCAGACACTGTACAAGGTGTTAATGTTTCCGTGGCGGCATCGCATTTGGACGCGCCAGGTCCGCAAAATCAAACAGTGCCGGATCCAGAAGGTGCGAGGGCCGTGTATTCATGAGGGCGCGGAACATGACCTGTCTTCGTCCCGGGCTTTTTTGTTCCCAGCCATCAAGGATGGCTTTGACCTGTTGGCGCTGGAGGCCGTCCTGGCTGCCACACAGGTCGCAGGGAATGATTGGATACTGCATGGCGCGGGCAAAGCGATCGCAGTCGTCTTCGGCCACATGGGCCAGCGGGCGGTAGAGGAACAGGTCGCCGTCTTCATTCACCAGTTTGGGCGGCATCGTCGCAAGGCGGCCGCCATGAAAAAGGTTCATAAAGAACGTCTCGAGGATGTCATCACGGTGATGGCCAAGGACCACGGCCGAGCAGCCTTCTTCGCGGGCAATGCGATAGAGATTGCCGCGTCTCAGTCGAGAACACAGGGCGCAAAACGTGCGGCCTTGCGGGATTTTGTCCATCACGATGGAATAGGTGTCTTGATACTCGATCCGGTGAGGGACGGCCATTTTCTTGAGGAAATCAGGCAAGACGGTCGCCGGGAAGCCCGGTTGGCCCTGGTCAAGATTACAGGCGAGAATGTCGACCGGAAGCAGGCCACGCCATTTGAGTTCGTACAGTGCGGCAAGCAGAGTGTAGCTGTCTTTGCCACCAGACAAACAGACAAGCCAGCGGGCATCGGGTTCGATCATGCCATAGCGCTCAATTGCTTCGCGCACGTATCGGATGATCCGTTTTCGCAATTTGCGAAATTCGGTTGTCTTGGGAGATCCGTAAAAGAGCGGATGGATATCGTCGGCATCGTCCAGCATGGCATGGTCGTAGCCATTTCCGCGCATTTCGACAAGAAGCGCCCGCGCTTTGCGCTGCGAAAACATCCGACGGACACCCTGCTGCGTAAACACCTAAAGGAGATGCGAAATGCGCAACTTGATACTTGTTCTGTCGTTCCTCGTTCTAGCTGCCTGTACGGGCAAACCCGGCGACAGCGACGCGTTGTTGAGCGAACGTAAGCTGGACCTCGAGACGTTCTTTAGCGGAAAAAGCTTTGCGCGTGGTCAGTTTCAGGATGTGTTCGGCACCGTGCGGCGACGATTTGATGTTGAGATCACGGGCACCTGGAACGGCGAGATACTGAAGCTTGTCGAGGATTTTGTCTATGAGGATGGCGCAACCGAGCAACGGGTCTGGACGCTGATCAAGACAGGTCCGGACACCTGGGAGGGTACGGCCCCCGGTGTGGACGGCGTGGCGACGGGGATCGAGCGCGGCGATACGTTCAACTGGCGCTATACAATTGATCTGCCTGTGCCGTCCGCCGATGGGACGGTTGAAACGGTGAAGGTCACTTTTGATGACTGGATGTGGCTTTTGTCCGACGACCGGCTTTTGAACCGGGCTTATGTGAAGCGGTTTGGCGTCGATATCGGTGATGTCATTATCATCTTTGAGAAAGACGCGTGATCAAAGAAGTTTGCGGATCTTAAGCCGGGTTATCCGGTTGTCCTGACGGTCCATGATTTCGAAACGAAACCCGTGAAACGAAAAGGTCTGGCCTTTGGCCGGGATGGATTGTGCTTCGTGGATGACGAGGCCGGCGATTGTGTTGGCCTCTTCGTCCGGCAAATTCCAGTCGGTCGCCCGATTGAGATCGCGGATGGTCATGGCACCGTCGACAATGGCGTCGCCTGCATCGGTGCGGCGCAGCGGTGAGTTCTCGTCGATGTCAAATTCATCGGTGATTTCGCCGACGATCTCTTCGAGGATGTCTTCAAGAGTGATGAGGCCTTCGAGAGCGCCGTATTCATCAACGACCAGCGCGAAATGGGTCGAACGGCGCAAAAACTGGCGCATCTGTTCATCGAGTGTCGTTGTTTCAGGCACGAAGTATGGCTTCATCGCAACGTCCAGAATGTCGAAATCCGCGAATGGATCTTCGGCTTCGGCCTGTTCGCTGCGACGGGCGTACATGGCGCGTAGCAAGTCTTTGGCGTGCATCACACCGACAATGTTTTCCTGCTCTCCGCGGTAGACGGGCAGGCGGGTGTGGGCCGACGCGAGGCATAGCTCCAGCACCTGTGCGGGCGGCAGATCGGCGTCGATCATTTCGATTTGGCTGCGGTGAAGCATGATCTCTTCGACGGTGCGATCGGCAAGATCGAGCGCCCCGAGAATGCGGTCCCGGTCTTCTTTTTGGACGACGCCTTCTGAATGTCCAAGCTGAAGCGCGCCTGCGATCTCTTCGCGCATCGACATGATCCGGCTGTTGGGATCAATGCGGACGCCGAACAACATAAGGACGCCCCGCACGATCATGCGCACAAAGTTCACGATGGGCGAAAACACCAGCACGACGATCTGAATGGGTCTTGCGACCGCAGATGCCGCGCGTTCGGCATTTGTGATGGCGTAGGTCTTTGGCAGAACCTCGGCAAAGATCAAAACAAGGGCCGTCATCACCAGAGTTGCGAGCGCGATCCCGCTTTCTCCGAACAACCGGGTGAACATGGCTGTGGCAAGCGAGGCGGCAAGAATGTTGACCAGGTTGTTGCCCAGTAGGACTGCGCCGATCAGACGTTCGCTGTCTTCGGTGATGTGAAGCGCGCGTTCGGCCCCTTTGGAGCCTTTCTCGGCCTGAGATTTCAGTTTGCCGCGCGACGCAGCTGTGAGGGCGGTTTCCGAGCCGGAGAAAAATCCAGACAGAATCAAAAGCGCCAGGATCGAGCCAGAGGTGATCCAGAAGGCAGCATCAAGCATGTGTGAGGAGGGGTCCATAGGCCATGTCAAAGAGGAAGTTTCATGTGTTATGGGGGCGGATGTCCATCCATTCAAGGGACCATTCTCAGGTTATGTTGCAATGAAGGTTCAGGATTTTGGTCGTTTTGACGGCCCGGTGGTGCTTTTTGGCGGAGTCTATTCGAACGAACACGCGCTTTTGGCGCTGATCAAGGCCATCGGCGGGCGCGATGCGATCTGCACGGGCGACATCGTCGGGTACTGCGCCGCGCCAAATACCGCGACGGCCTTGTTTAGCGCCGAGGACTATTGGTCCGTTGCCGGGAATTGCGAACGACAACTTGCTGACGGCAGCGAGGATTGCGGCTGTGGGTTCGACGATGGCAGCGCGTGCAGCATCCTGTCCCAGGATTGGTGGCCCTATTTGTTGAAAACGGCGACGCCGGATGTCGTGACGTGGCTGCACAACCTGCCCGATATTGGGATCTTCACGCATTGTGGACGGCGGTTTGCAGTTCTGCATGGTGGCGCAACTTCTAACAGCAGGTTTCTCTGGCCGTCGACGGATGAAGCGGACTTTGTCCATGAGATTGAGGCTCTTGAAGCAAACGTCGGAGCCGTCGACGGTATCGTTGCGGGTCATTCGGGCATTGCGTTTCATCGCTGGATCGACGGACGGCAATGGATCAATGCAGGCGCGATCGGGATGCCCCCACACGATGGACGGGCTGAGACGCGATATGCGGTACTTGCAAGCGGCGAGGTGACGTTCGAGCGTCTGTCGTATGATCACGAAGCGGCGGCCATTGCTATGCAGAATGCTGGCATAACTCAGGGCTATGAGAAGACTTTACAGAGCGGGATATGGCCAAGCGAAGATATCTTGCCGGACGCGTTGCGGCGATAGGTCTGATCAGTCGTTGGCCATGGGGTGATGGTCGAGAACGAGTGTTTTCAGACGTTCTTCGAGCACATGAGTGTAGATTTCGGTGGTGCCGACGTCGGCATGTCCCAAGAGAGTTTGGATCGCGCGCAGATCTGCGCCGCGCGCCAGCAGATGTGTGGCAAAGGCATGACGCAGAGTGTGTGGTGTGACCTTGGCTGGGGATACACAGCCAGCGGCTGCGAATTCCTTGATCATCAGATAGAATCGATGACGGGTCATGTGCCCGGCCTTGCTTCGGGATGGAAACAGGAATTTTGAAACGGGCGTTCCGGACTGAATACGCGCCGTGTCTTCGGAGGCATCTCGCACGCCGAGCCAATCGATGATCGCCGCGCGTGCCGGGGGGGACAGGGGGACCATTCGTTCTTTGCCACCTTTGCCGCGCACCAATAGCATCTGTGGGTTTCCGCGCGCGGCCGCCACGGGAAGGGACACAAGCTCGCTGACGCGCATGCCCGTGGCATAGAGTAATTCCATCATGCAGGTGTTGCGTATGCGGTCGGTCTTTCGACCCGTTTCGCGTGCGGCATTGAGCAGGGCGTCGACGTCTGCTTCGGATAGGGTTTTGGGCAGACGCTTGGCACGTTTTG
This sequence comes from Boseongicola sp., assembly GCA_029287375.1. GTDB lineage: Bacteria > Pseudomonadota > Alphaproteobacteria > Rhodobacterales > Rhodobacteraceae > Boseongicola. Next base: position 6,835 of record JARFRG010000270.1, read on the forward strand.
GCCCGGATATGCGTGCGGCGGGGTTGTCGGTCCGCCAACCTTCTTCGAAAGCGAACCGGTACAACTGGCGGATCGCGGAAAGGCGTCTTGCCCGCGTGGCAGGGGCAAGGCCCGAGGCTTCGAGTGAGACGAGGTAGCTTTCAACATCGCCTTGCACGACATCCATCAATGCGCGCTTGCGCGTCGAGCACCAACCGGTGAAGTCATTCAGATCGCGCGCGTAGGCCAGTTGCGTGTTCGTCGCCGCGTCCAGTTCGGCGGCCTGCGCTTCGAGAAAGGTCGCGATATACCGTGCGTCCTTCATATCTGGCTTTCTTCCAATAGCAATTCGGCCGCCGTGCGACGCACCAGCGTATCAAGCCCAAGCGATTTTAGCAGCGAAAGCGCGTCTGCGATGGCGCTGGGGTCGGCCTCGACGCCATCAGCCAGGACCGCGATGGCTTTCAACAGCGCTTCGCCTTTTCGGTTGTCATCCAGCAAGGCGCGGTAGCTTTGACTGGGGGCAAGACCCGACAGGCTGCGTCGGACGGCAATCGCAAGGGGGGCGGCATTTCGGATCTCAAAGGGCGTATTCGTCAAGATCGCCAAAAGCGTCTGGTCGTCTTGTGACGTGCCTGCATACTGCCGCGCCATGTCGAGATCATTGCTGAAAAGCGCGATTTCAAAGGCGGTGTGATGCGCGCGGCGTTCGAGTTTCACGGATTGGATGGCGGTTGCCAACCACGGCGCGAGTGCTGCGTGGTATCCTTCGGAATTGGCGGCGTCCCACGCCGCCGGAAGCGCGCGGCTGATTGCGGACGCATCTTGCGAGGCGACTGCGGAACGCAACGTCTGGACTGCCGCCACCCGGTTCCAGATGCCCCCGGAAGCTGACGGTTTGCGGTTGGATACGATTTCCAGGAACGTCTCTGGCGACAAGGCACCGGCCTGGGTCAACCGTTCAGCTGCCCGGAGGCGAACGCGCCAACCCACGGTTTCCGACAGGTCCGCGACGGCAAAGGCAATCGGTAGTCTGTCTGTTGCCGGGCGTTCGCCAATCGCCTCGTAAAGCCTGAACAATAACGGTGAGATCGATGGAGGGCGCGGCAAGAGCGGTTCGCCCTCAAACAGCTCTGGGTCAAGAAAGTGCAATAAGAGCTGGTCTTCGGTTCTTGATAACATTCCAAGCGCTTCGGCAGTGCCGAGCGTAAGCGCTGCGACTTCCCACTCGCCATTTCGCGCAAGGCAAAAAATACGTGCGGGGAAGGTTGGTGAAATGTCAGGGTTGTTCGCAATGACATCACAGGCCCCGCCTTCGGTGCCTTTCAACAATGCGATGTCGAATGATCGTCGGAAACGCTTTGGTTCCGGGGGGCCTGCGGCCCTGATCAGGGCCTCGGCGTCATCGAGCCGCGCCAAGGCCAGTAGGGTATCGAGCCTTGCAAGAAAGAGGCTGTCGTCAATGACGGCATCGACGGGCGGGGTGAGTTCGGCTTGAACCAGCGAGGCAAGATATGCGCGCAAGGACGGTGTCGATACGTCCGGGATCGACAAAAGGGCCTGTGCCAAAACCCGTGCGGAACTGCCGCCCCAAAGCGCTTTTGGAAGGCCGAGTTCTTGGGCTGAAACAAGGCCTGCGTCGTCCGGGACAGGAGTTCCCAACGGCACGACGGTCACTGGCGGCACCGGGGCTGCGGGGGGAGCAACGAGCGGTGCGATCGTCACCGGAGTGGGGAGCGATACCGAATCTGACAGCCAATCGATGGCCGATAGCGGTTCACCCAGCCCCCCTTGCGCCGCTTGCGCGACGACAGGTTCGGTTGCCAGCATCAGAATCAGTGCGGCGAGTTTAGTTCGATTCCAGCTCAACCGGTTCGCTCACATCCTGTTGGTCCGGGCGTAAATCGCCCAGATAGGCATATCCTATGACCGCCACAGCGATAATTATCACCAAGACGAACAGGAGCTTCAATAAACGGAGCATCCAAATTACCCTTTTGCCTCTGACCCTTGGCGGGCCTCCTGCCGCGTGTTCACGGTTCTCTTCTTCCATTTATAACTGGTCTTTTCGGCAAGATCACGCCATTCAGACCGTCAAAGTGAAAAGATAAGCGGGACGCTGCCGTTTTGCCATTCAAGCTAAAAAAAACTGTCGCTCTGGTCGGTATGATGGGATCGGGCAAATCGGCAATCGGCACGGCGTTGGCGCGGCGGTTGGCGGTGCCATTTCTGGACAGCGATACCGAAATCGAAGCCGCAGCCAATATGACCATTGCCGAGATTTTTGCGGCCTATGACGAGCCGTTTTTCCGCAAAAAAGAGGCGCAGGTTATTGCGCGACTTTTAGAGACTGAAATCGGAATTCTGTCGACCGGTGGAGGCGCGTTTTTGCAGGCCATGAACCGGGACGCAATTGCAAAAAGCGGGATCGCGGTTTGGCTGCGGGCGGACGTTGATCTTTTGTGGAGTCGTGTGCGCCACAAAACCACACGGCCATTGTTGCTGACCGACAATCCGCGCGCCACATTGGAAGACATTCATCGCGCGCGTGTCCCTGACTACGCCAAAGCCGCACTGGTTGTGGATGCCCGCGAAAACTATTCGATTGAGCAGATGACGGATTGCGTGATCGAGGCCCTTTTGACCAGACCGGATGTCCTTGAGGAGACGAAATGACCCTTCAGACAGTGCATGTGCCTTTGGGTGATCGCGCGTATGATGTTCGGATCGGCACCGATCTGATCTGCCGTGCGGGCGCCGAGATCGCGCCGTTGTTGCGACGCAAGCATGTGGCGGTGATCACCGAGGATCGCGTCGCTGGCCTGCATCTGGGGGCTTTGGAGGCGGGACTTGCGGCGTCTGGTATTACGTCGTCGACGCTGTCTCTTCCACCCGGAGAAACAACGAAAAACTGGGAAGGGCTAAGCCGTGCCGTAGAGTGGCTTTTGACCGAACGGTTCGAGCGCAGCGATGTGGTGATTGCGCTGGGCGGCGGTGTCATCGGAGATTTGGTCGGCTTTGCATCGGCCGTGACGCGGCGTGGCTTGCGGTTTGTGCAGATCCCGACGTCTCTTTTGGCGCAGGTCGACAGTTCTGTTGGCGGAAAGACCGGGATCAACACGTCGCACGGCAAGAACCTGGTGGGCGCGTTTCATCAGCCGTCACTGGTTTTGGCGGACGTCGATCTGCTGGACACGCTGACCAAGCGTGATTTTCTCGCGGGTTACGGCGAAGTGGTGAAATACGGGCTGCTTGGAAGTCTGGGTTTTTTCGAATGGCTTGAGAAGAATGCTGTTGCGATGGCGATGGGCGACGCGGGGCTTCGCGCGGAAGCGGTGCGCAGTTCGGTCCAGATGAAGGCGGATATTGTCGTGCGCGATGAAACTGAGCAAGGGGATCGCGCGCTTTTGAACCTTGGTCATACGTTCTGTCATGCGCTTGAAGCGGCGACTGGTTATTCAGACAGATTGCTGCACGGCGAGGGCGTGGCCATTGGCTGTGCGCTGGCGTTCGAGGTGTCGGCGCGCGCCGGGTTGTGTTCGCAGGAAGACCCCAGCCGCGTGCGGGCGCATCTGTCGAAGATGGGGATGAAGACGGATCTGGCCGATATCAGAGGGGATTTGCCGGATGCGGATGGGCTGTTGGATCTGATGGGGCAGGACAAGAAAGTGATCGACGGAGCAATCCGCTATATTATGGTGCGCGGGATTGGTCAGGCTTTTGTCACAAGCGACGTGCCATCTGCGTTGGTGCGTGAGGTTTTGGGGGACGCGTTGAAGGCGCGATAGGTCGCGCCTTCTGAGGCTTACTCAGAACGGGATTTCGTCGTCCAGATCGCCACCCGCAGGTGCTGGCTGATTGCCGCCGCCGCCACCATAGTTGGAACCGCCGCCGTAGCTGTCGCCGCGATCATCGCCACCATAGTTGCCGCCTCCACCGCCGCCGCCGCTGCGACCATCCAGCATAACCATTGTTGATGTGTAGGGACGAAGCACGACTTCGGTTGAATAGCGGTCAGCGCCGGACTGGTCCTGCCATTTGCGGGTTTCAAGCTGGCCTTCGAGGTAAACTTTGGATCCTTTTTTGAGATACTGTTCGGCTGTCCGTGCCAGAGGTTCTGAGAAAATCGCAACTGTGTGCCACTGGGTGCGTTCCCGCTTTTCACCCGATTGCTTGTCTTTCCAGTTTTCTGACGTCGCGATGCGGAGATTGCACACTTTGCCGCCGTTCTGGAAGGTGCGGACTTCGGGGTCTGCGCCCAAGTTGCCCACGAGAATTACTTTGTTGACTGAACCGGCCATTGTTTTGCTCCCGACGAATCTTTGTAACGCTTTGCGAGAGACTACACATCGGTTCTCAGGGTTAACAGGGCGTGAAGCAGTGCGACGCTGGAAATTGAGAAAAAAATCGTTAGAGTCATGCGATGCCGTTTGGAGTGAGTGGTTTTGCGAGTCGCTGGGGGAATTCTTTTAGGATGTGTGATCGGGTTGTCCGGCGTCGCCGCGACGGCTGACACCCGTGACCGGATGGCGGCGTTCGAGCGGCAGTTGCGCGTACTGGACGGCCGTGCGGCAGAGCAATATGCGCATTCGTCGCGGTATCAGCCAACAGACAACCAGATCGTGCCAGCCTATTCCGGTCGCTATCAAGGCGCTCTCCTTAAAGAAGCGCGCGGGGCGGCGCGCCGCTACAACGTGCCGGAAGACCTGTTTTTGCGTCTTGTCGATCAAGAATCGCGTTGGAACATTCGGGCTGTGTCGTCGAAGGGCGCGCGCGGATTGGCGCAGCTTATGCCTGAAACAGCGCGTGCCTTGCGGGTCGATCCGGATGTCCCCGGCGAAAACCTTGAGGGCGGCGCGCGGTATCTGGCGCAGCAATACTCGCGGTTTCGATCATGGCGGCTGGCTTTGGCGGCCTATAATGCGGGGCCGGGTGCGGTGGAAAAGTACGGGGATGTGCCGCCCTTTGAAGAAACCCAGACTTACGTCAAAGCCATCCTCGGAGAGTAAACCCTGACCAGCGCTTTGGCCAAAAGGGTTTCTTGATTTCTGGTTTCTCCGCCCATGGGCCGACTTTGTAGGCCATTGCGACCGCGTGTTCATAGTAGGTCATGGTACCCTCTGATGTTTAAGGGCAATGAACCAGATATCTGCTGACATGCGGTTGTCAGCAGGGTCTGTTACTGTGTCACCAGTACGCTTTCAATTGATGGGCCTGATGCAACGTATTTCGCGAATGTTCGAAGTGATCCAGCTCTTGCGTGGCGCATCCAAACCATTGTCGGCAGAAGCGCTGGGCGAGACGTTGGAGGTGTCCAAACGCACGATTTATCGGGATATTGCGGCGCTTCAGGCGATGCGAGTTCCAATCGAGGGCGAGGCCGGTGTCGGCTATATCATGCGGCGTGGCTACGATCTTCCGCCGCTGAATTTTGACGTCGAGGAAGTCGAGGCGTTGCGGGTCGGGCTTTTGATGCTGGCGCGTACAGGGGACGGATCGTTGAAGAAGGCGGCCTCTCGCATCATTTGGAAGATTGAAGCCCTGCAAGCTGAGGAACCTCGGCTGCATGTTTCGCCATTTGGTGCGCCGTCCGATGATCCTGAAAAGGGTTGCGTGTCTGTCGCCAGCCTGCGGGATGCGATCCGGTCTGCGCAAAAGCTACGTCTGACATACCGCAACGAGGGCGGTGAGGAAACGACGCGGATCGTCCGGCCTGTGGCGGTGATCTATCATCTCGAGAGCGTTTTGATCGCGGCGTGGTGCGAGTTGAGGAACGGTTTCCGGCATTTTCGAACGGACCGTATCTGGGCGTGCAATATGCTGGACGAGAACTTTCGGGAGCAGGCTGTGATGCTCCATGAGCTTTGGACCGAATGGGACGACACCCTTGTGACCCAAACCTGGGTGCGCGCTTAGTCGTCTTTCGGCGGCACGTTATCAATTCCCATGCTGCCCCAGGGATGGCAACGTCCGATCCGTTTGGCGGCAAGCCAGCTGCCTTTGATCGCGCCGTGTTTTTCCAATGCTTCGAGAGCGTAGGCGGAACAGGTCGGATGATAGCGGCAGTTGAAGCCCACCCATGGACTGAAGACCAAGCGATAGGCCCGGACCGGAAGGGCGACGATATGGGCGAACGGGCTCATTTCGTGTGGAGTTCTGCCAGCGCAGATTCCAGGTCGTCGCACATCTGTGCGAAGGGGCGCGTGGCGGTGGTGTCCCGGCGTCCGATCAGGACGTAGTCGTGGCCGGATTTTCCCGCAGCAGCAAGCACGAGGCGCGCTGCCTCGCGCAGGCGACGTTTGGCCCGGTTTCGCGCAACCGCGTTGCCGACTTTTTTCGAGCAGGTGAACCCGACGCGAATCTCGTCGACATCCGCGTTGGCGCGCATCTGTAGCGTGAAAGCGGGGCGCGACACGCGGCGTGCGCGGGCTGCGGCCAAGAAGTCGGCGCGCTTGGTGAGAATGGTGAGGCCGGGCAGGGTCATGACAGTGCTACCTTCCGGAAACGACAAAGCCGCCAGCGGTTGCCCGCGGCGGCCATACCGAAGTCATGTCGCAAAGGCTCAGGCGCTGAGCGACTTCCGGCCACGGGCGCGACGTGCGTTGATAATCTTGCGGCCCGCTTTGGTTGCCATCCGCGCGCGGAAACCGTGGCGCCGCTTGCGGACCAGGTTTGATGGTTGAAATGTGCGCTTCATCGCTATTCTCCGGGTCTTATGGGGCGTATCCCGTACGGATTCGCGTCCTGATGTGTTTCGAAGCCCGGTCTCTAAGTGGATCAGGCGGGCAAGTCAACGCCGCGAAGGCCTTGAATTGCAACATTCGGGGCAAAATGCTGCGGCAAATGTTTCATTTCGGGCGTTCGATGGACGCAAACGCGGACTTCTGCCTCACCCGACTTCAAGCGGGCGTGATTACCCTGACAATCTGAACAGCCCGGTCACATCTTCTGCCACAACGATACACACCACAGAAAGCGACTGGAATGTCAGATATGACCGCACCCGCCCCTGAAAAAAGTGATTTTGCGCGCAGATTGCCATTGATTGGCATTCTGCTGGTCGCTGCGATCGGGGCCTTTACCCTTCGTGATTATCTCAGCTTTGAGGCTTTGTCGGATAACCGCGAGGCGTTGATTGCGTTCCGCGATGCCAACTATGTGCTCACGGTCATGGCATTCATTCTGGCCTATATCGTGATCGTTGCGTTCTCGTTGCCGGGGGCCACGATTGCGACGCTGACGGGCGGTTTTTTGTTTGCGACATTTCCGGGTGCATTGTTCAACATCACCGGGGCGACTATCGGCGCGACGATTATCTTTCTTGCGGCGCGCTGGGGACTTGGAGAAAAACTTGCCGCCAAAATGGACTCGTCCGAAGGGGCTGTGAAAAAGATCAAAACCGCGATTGATGACAATCAGTGGGAGGCGTTGTTTCTGATCCGTCTTGTGCCTGCGGTGCCGTTCTTTGTAGCCAACCTTGTGCCTGCCTTGGTCGGTGTTCCTCTGGTGCGTTTTGTCATCACGACGTTTCTCGGGATCATACCGGGGGCTGTGGTCTATACATCTGTTGGCGCGGGTCTGGGGGAAGTTTTTGCCCGCGGAGAAACGCCGAACCTTGGGATTATCTTTGAGCCGCATATTCTTTTGCCAATTCTCGGGCTTTGCGCACTTGCGACCATTCCAATTATTCTTAAGGCCGTGCGCGGCAAGAAAGGCATCTGAGCGATGGAACGTATCAAAGCAGATGTGCTGATCATCGGAGCGGGGTCGGGGGGGCTGAGCATTGCCGCCGGAGCCTCGCAAATGGGCGCAGATGTGGTCCTTTTGGAAGGACACAAAATGGGCGGCGATTGTCTGAATTACGGCTGTGTTCCGTCCAAGGCGCTGATTGCGGCGGGGAAACAGGCCCACGCGATGCGCTCGGGCGAGAAATATGGTGTCACGCCTGTGATGCCCGAGGTGAACTATGCAGCTGCGAAAGACCACGTACACAAGGTGATTGAAACGATTGCGCCTGTGGACAGTCAGGAGCGGTTCGAGGGCTTTGGTATCCGCGTCATTCGCGAGTTCGGGCGCTTTATCAGCCCGACCGAAGTGCAGGCGGGTGATGCGATTATCTCGGCGCGTCGGATCATCATTGCGACAGGGTCTGGGCCGTTTGTGCCGCCGATCCCGGGGATTGATAGTGTGACCTATTATACCAACGAGAACATCTTTGATCTGCGTGAAAAGCCAGATCATCTGATTGTTATCGGCGGTGGTCCTATTGGGATGGAGATGGCGCAGGCGCATATTCGGCTTGGGTCGAAAGTGACGGTTATCGAGGGGGCAAAGGCAATGGGGAAAGATGATCCCGAGGCCGCGGCAATTGTGCTGGATCACTTGCGAGCCGAAGGTGTCGAGATCGTGGAAGAGGCGCAAGCCGAAGAGATTTCGCAGGACGGCGATGTGATTTCGGTCAAGACACCGAAAGGCACCTTTAGCGGATCGCACCTGTTGATGGCCGTAGGCCGCAAAGTGAATATCGACACATTGGATCTGGATAAGGCCAACGTGGCACATGACCGTGCAATCAAGGTTGGGGCGGACCTGAGGTCCGTCACCAACAAGAAAGTCTACGCCGTTGGGGATGCGGCTGGTGGGCTGCAGTTCACGCATGTGGCGGGGTATCACGCAGGCGTTGTGATCCGTTCGATGCTGTTCGGGCTGCCGTCAGAGCAGCGCACCGATCATATTCCGTGGGTGACATTCACCGATCCTGAACTGGCTCAAGTGGGTCTGACCGAGGCGGATGCGAAGAAAACCCACGGCAGTCACGCGGTGACTGTAGCGCGCTTTGATTATGACGAGAATGACCGTGCCATTGCAGAAGGCAAAACCGCTGGGTTCATCAAGGTCATGGTCGTGAAGGGACGGCCAGTCGGGGCGACAATCGTTGGTGCGCATGCCGGTGAATTGATCGGCGTCTGGGCGCTTGCGATCGCCAATAAGCTGAAGATGAGTGCGGTCGCCGCGATGGTCGCGCCATACCCGACATTGGGCGAAATCAACAAGCGTGCAGCAGGGGCCTATTTCTCGCCCAAACTCTTTGATAATCCTACCGTGAAGCGGGTAGTGGGGCTCGTTCAGAAATACTTGCCCTGACACCTTCAATAGATTGAGGTCGCATGTTCCTGAACACGCTTTCCGGACGCTTTCTTGCCCTCACGATCCTGTTCGTGATGCTTGCGGAGATATTCATCTTCGTGCCGTCCATCGCGCGCTTTCGCGAAGATTATATGATGAACCGACTTGAGCGGGCCCAGATTGCGTCGCTTGCGCTTTTGGCCAACGATATGATCGACGCGGAACTTGAAACCGAGTTGTTGGAGAACGCGGGCGTTTTCAACGTCGTGTTGCGGCGCGATGAGGTGCGCCAGTTGGTTCTAGCCTCGGACATGCCTGCACCGATTGCAGCGACCTATGACTTGCGCAATGCCCCGGCCAGCACATTGATTCTTGACGCAATGCGCAGGCTTGCCACGCCGGGAGACGAAGTTGTGCGCGTGATTGGCAACCCGACGCGAGATGCGGGACAGTTGATTGAGATCACCATGCCCACTGAACCTTTGCGGGCGGCTATGCTGGATTACGGATTGCGTATCTTGCTGTTGTCGGCGGTCATTTCGATCTTTACGGCAACACTTTTGTTCTTTGCAGTGCGCCAGCTTTTGGTGAAGCCGATTGAAGGCGTGGTCAGCGCGATGAAAAGCTATGCGGCAGCGCCGGAAGACGCGCGGCGTATCATTCAGCCATCGGCGACCGTGCGGGAATTAAGCGATGCGGAACATGCGCTGAAGTCGATGCAGACTGAACTGACAAGCGTTCTGCGCCAGCGCGAGCGGTTGGCGTCGCTTGGGAGCGCGGTCGCAAAGGTCAGTCACGACCTGCGCAATATCCTGACGACAGCGCAATTGTTTGCGGATCGCATTGAGTCGAGCGAAGACCCGGTTGTGACGCGGATGGTTCCGAAGCTGATGAATTCTATCGGGCGTGCGGTGAACCTGTGCGAGAGCACGCTTGCTTTTGGCAAGGCCGAGGAGCCACCCCCTGCATTGGATCGTGTGTTGTTGGCGACGATTGTGAACGATGCGGTGGAGGGCGAGCGGCTGGCGGCCGGCGAGGGCGTCTTGTTCGAAGAGAATGTCCCGGCCAGTTTGATCGTGCGTGCGGATCCTGAACAGCTTTATCGGGTCTTGTCGAACCTCGTCCGAAATGCACGCCAAGCGATGGAAACGGCCAAGCGTGGTGGCACGATTTTGGTTGAGGCTGCCGAGACAGACCGCCATTGGACGATCGCGGTTAGCGACGACGGCCCGGGATTGCCGCCCAAAGCGCGGGAGCATCTGTTTACGCCATTCCAAGGGGGCGCGCGCAAAGGAGGCGCGGGACTTGGGCTTGCGATTGCCGCCGAATTGATCCGCGGGCATGGCGGCGCGTTGCGGCTGGATCGCACCGGGTCTGACGGAACAGTCTTTGTGATAGAGCTTCCGAAATCTATCGTCACAGAAGAACAGGCGGCTGAGTAAGATTGGCTCTTGCCAAGAGACGCATCCGGCTTTAGACGGCAAGCCCGTGCGCTGGTAGCTCAGTTGGATAGAGTACTTGACTACGAATCAAGGGGTCGGGGGTTCGAATCCTCCCCAGCGCGCCACAATTCCTATATAAAGTATTGATAATATTTAGTTTTTCGTTCTGATTGATGACGCAATCCCCCATTTGTTCCCCCACTGCAGGTGAGCAGGTAGGTTAATCGTCTCTAGTGCTGAAACTATCGTTTCGAACAATCTCGCTGAGCATTTTCCTTAGATTGACCCATTCTCTTGTTCGCATTCCATGCTTGTAGGCCGGATTCGCCTTTCCAGCTCCATGACCTCCACGAGCCCCATGCATGCGGCAA
>JARFRG010000284.1 GCA_029287375.1 Boseongicola sp.
GGCTTACTCTGCGTCTTCTTCCGCTTTGGCTTCTTCGCCCGTTTCCTGATCGACAACCTTCATCGAAAGGCGCACCTTGCCGCGGTCGTCAAAGCCCAGAAGCTTGACCCAAACCTCCTGACCTTCCTTCAGAACGTCCGAAGGATGGTTCAGGCGACGGTTCTCGATCTGGCTGACGTGCACAAGTCCGTCACGCTTGCCAAAGAAGTTCACGAAGGCGCCAAAATCGACGATCTTCACGACCTTACCCTTGTAGATCTGACCTTCTTCCGGCTCGGCCACGATCGAATAGATCATGTCATAGGCCTTCTTGATCGCGTCACCGTTCGGCGAGGCGATCTTGATGATGCCTTCGTCGTTGATGTCGACCTTCGCGCCCGAAACTTCGACGATCTCGCGGATGACCTTGCCGCCCGATCCGATGACTTCCCGGATCTTGTCGGTTGGGATCTGCATCGTTTCGATGCGTGGCGCGTGAACGCTGAATTCAGACGTTTCGGAGAGTGCCTTGTTCATCTCGCCGAGAATATGCATCCGACCCGTTTTCGCCTGCGCGAGGGCCTTTTCCATGATCTCTGCGGTGATGCCTGCAACCTTGATGTCCATCTGCAGCGACGTGATGCCGTTCTCGGTACCAGCCACTTTGAAGTCCATGTCGCCAAGGTGGTCTTCGTCGCCCAGAATGTCCGACAGGATCGCATATGACCCGTCGTCTTCCAGAACCAGACCCATCGCAACGCCCGCCACCGGCGACTTCAGCGGAACGCCCGCGTCCATCATCGAAAGCGAGCCACCACAAACGGACGCCATCGAAGACGACCCGTTCGATTCTGTGATCTCGGAGACAACACGCACTGTATACGGGAAGTCAGTTGCCGCAGGCAGAACCGCCTGAAGCGCACGCCATGCCAGCTTGCCGTGACCGATCTCGCGACGGCCCGTAAAGCCAAAGCGACCCACTTCGCCAACCGAATATGGTGGGAAGTTATAGTGCAGCATAAAGTTCGAGCGATACGTACCAGACAGCGCGTCGATCATCTGCTCGTCGTCGCCAGTACCAAGCGTCGTCACTACAAGACCTTGCGTCTCACCGCGTGTGAACAACGCAGAACCGTGTGTGCGCGGCAAGATGCCCGTCTCGGCCACGATGTCACGGATTTCGTCCGTTGCGCGACCGTCGATACGACGACCATGCTTAACGACGTCACCACGAAGAACCGCTGATTCCAGCTTTTTAAGGGCCGAACCGAGGTTCTCATCCGCAAGCTGCTCTTCGCTCAAGGATGCCTTGACCGCGTCGCGGGTTGCGCCAACGGCTGTTGTACGCTCCTGCTTGTCGGTGATCGCGTAGGCCGCACGCATCTGCTCTTCGCCGGCGGCTTTGACCGCTGCGTAAAGGTCGCTGTAGTCTGGTGCGCTAAACTCGAACGGTTCCTTTGCGGCATCTTCGGCCAGATCAATGATCAGGTCGATAACAGGCTGCATTTGCTCGTGAGCAAAGTTAACCGCGCCAAGCATTTCAGCTTCGGAAAGCTCGTATGCTTCGGATTCCACCATCATGACGGCGTCTTTTGTGCCTGCAACAACCAGATCGAGACGCTGCTCGGGGTTGTTTTTCAGCTCGTGCATGTCATCGACGGTCGGGTTCAGGATGTAGTCGCCATCTTCAAAGCCAACACGCGCGCAGGCAATTGGGCCCATGAACGGCGCGCCAGAGATTGTCAGCGCAGCAGAGGCCGCGATCATCGCGATGATGTCCGGGTCGTTGACCAGATCGTGGCTCAGTACCGTACAGATCACGAGAACTTCGTTTTTGAAGCCCGGAACAAACAGCGGGCGGATCGGGCGGTCGATGAGGCGCGATGTCAGCGTCTCTTTTTCCGTCGGACGCGCTTCGCGCTTAAAGAAACCGCCCGGAATCTTACCGGCGGCGTAATATTTTTCACCATAGTGAACGGTCAGAGGAAAGAAGTCCTGACCGGGCTTTTGGCTTTTCGCGAACGTCACGTTCGCCATAACAGAGGTTTCGCCGTAAGTAGCGATGACAGACCCATCGGCCTGACGTGCAACCTTGCCCGTTTCCAGCGTAAGCGTTTCTTCGCCCCACTGAATGGATTTTTTCACTTCATTAAACATATATCGTATCCTGTTTGGGCCTGTCTCGGCGATCCGAGTGCCCTATTGAGTGGCGGCCCCATTGCCGCCGACCCCTCTTATCATTTCATGCGCCAGGGTCAGTGCGTCACGTCTCAGATAGGCGGCGCTTACAGGATTTTGTGCCGTTTGGAAATGGGTATTCGCTTTATCGACAGTCTGGACGCGAGATGTGTATCGCAGGGCTCTCGACATTTTGCAGAGCGCGCCCAATTAATGGCCCGATATGTTCAGATTTTTTTCGATATCCGCCGTGGCCTTGGTCATGGGCGTCGCCGGGCCTGCGGTGGCTGCGGATGCCACGCTGATCGTGGATCGAAGGGAAGACTCGGTCGCGCTCTATTTCAGGACGGCGGCCTCTGATTTCGAGACGATCTTTGGTGCTGGGGCTGATGCGCTTTTGGCGATAGACGGAACCGTTGATGTGCCGCGTCTTTATGATGGGACATATCTGTTGGCCGACGAGATTTTCGCAACCAGCACAGTGCAGATCGGCAGCGACGTGGTGCGGTTCGAGGCCTTGTCGATGATGGTTCATGACCCGGAAATTCTGCCGGATTTCGCCACGCCGTATGACGCAGAACTGTCGATTGCCGTCTGCACGTCGCCAGACACCGTCGCCAACATGGGCCTTTCGTCGCTGGAAGGCTACCTCGGCTATTTTGCGTGGAAGGTTGATGGTTTCGCCGATATGCAGATCAGCTTGCCCCAAACCGGTCGGGGCGCGTTGGAATTACGTGTGCGCGCGTATGTCGATCACGTCGAGGTTTCGGACCAGACCGTGATCCTGCCCGATGGCGGCACCCTGATGCTGACCGCGCCAAGGCCCGTGATGCGCGGTTTTGCCGTGTGGTTGGTGGTCGTGGCCCTGTGCTTTGCGGCCGTTGCTGCGGGCATTTTCTGGGGTGGAACCCAGCGGCCGCGCACAGCGACATAAAGCCTCACATTCGGGCGCTCGGTCACTCTGGAATAGCGATCAGGCACCGCTTATCTACTGGGTATCCCGAAGAAAAACGAGTGTATTGATATGCAAAAACTTCTCTCTGTAGCGGCAATTCTGATGGCAACCTCTGCCTTTGCCGATGGAAATTCATCGATCAAAATCACTGAACCGACGATGTTCAAGGCCTTCGAAAATGCCAGAGCCGCCGGTGGATATCTGGTGATCTCGAACACTGCTGCGGAAGATGATCTTCTGCTTGATGTAAAGATCGAAGGCCACATGGCTATGATACATGAAAGCCGTGAAGAAGATGGCATTATGCGGATGCTTCACGTCGATGCGATCTCAATCCCGGCCGAAGGTGTGGTCGAATTCGTCCCTGGGGGCTTCCACGTGATGGTCATGGGGCTGAAGCCCGGTGATTTGCCATTCGGCGAGACCGTAGAGGCAACGCTGGTTTTTGAAATTGCGGGCGAAGTGCCTGTGATGTTCACGGTGGAACCGAGAAAAATGGACCACAAGAACCAGAACATGACAAACTAAGCTTCAGAAATGAAAATGGCGCGGGGATTGCCCGCGCCACAATACTTTTCTGGAAGGGATGCGTCCTTAGCGGCGCAGGCCCAGACGTTTGATAAGGTCCTGATAACGGGCCTCGTCTTTGCCTTTGACATAATCCAGAAGCTTCCGGCGCGTCGCGACCATCTTCAACAGACCACGGCGGCCGTGGTTGTCTTTTTTGTGAATCTTGAAGTGCTCGGTCAGTGTGGCAATGCGG
>JARFRG010000023.1 GCA_029287375.1 Boseongicola sp.
CCACCCCGGCTACGGCTTTTTGTCCGAAAACGCCGCATTCGTGCAGATCGTCGAAGATCACGAGATCACGTTTATCGGCCCCTCGGCCGAGCATATCCGCATTATGGGTGACAAAATCACCGCCAAGGAAACCGTCAAAAAGCTTGGTATCCCGGTTGTCCCAGGCTCGGACGGTGGCGTCGAGACACTAGAGGACGCCCGGCGCGTCGGTGAAGAAATCGGCTACCCGGTTATCGTCAAAGCGACAGCAGGCGGCGGCGGACGCGGCATGAAGCTCGCCAAATCAGCGGCGGAAATCGACACCGCCTTCGGAACCGCGCGTTCAGAAGCAAAATCAGCCTTCGGAAACGACGAAGTCTATATCGAGAAATATCTCGGTCGGCCCCGCCACATTGAAATTCAGGTCTTTGGCGACGGCAAAGGCAACGCGGTTCATCTGGGCGAGCGCGACTGCTCGCTTCAGCGCCGCCACCAAAAAGTCTTTGAAGAGGCCCCCGGCCCCTCTATCACGCATGAAGAACGCGCCCGGATCGGCAAAATTTGCGCCGACGCGGTTGCCTCAATCAACTACATCGGCGCTGGCACGGTCGAATTTCTGTATGAAGACGGCGAATTCTATTTCATCGAAATGAACACCCGCCTTCAGGTCGAACATCCTGTCACAGAAGCCGTGTTTGGTGTCGATCTCGTACGCGAGCAAATCCGCGTGGCGGCTGGCCTTCCGCTTGAATTCAAACAGGAAGACCTTGTGGTCAAGGGTCACGCAATTGAAATTCGCCTCAATGCTGAGAAGCTCCCGAACTTTTCGCCGTCACCCGGAAAAGTTTCGCAATATCATGCCCCTGGCGGTCTTGGTGTGCGGATGGATTCAGCGCTTTATGATGGGTATTCAATCCCTCCGTACTACGACAGCCTCATTGGCAAGCTGATCGTCTATGGCCGTGACCGCCCCGAGGCCCTCGCCCGTCTGTCGCGCGCGCTTTCCGAGCTGATCATTGACGGTATCGACACGACGATCCCGCTTTTTGATGCGCTGTTACAGGAAGAAGCGGTGCAAACCGGAGCCTACAATATCCACTGGCTGGAAAAGTGGCTCGACGAGGCGCTGGACTGATCAACGTGGTTTGATCCGCACTTTCGCCCCATTAACCGGGGCGGACACCCCTTGCCCCAAGGTTATGATGAGCGATCGACGACTGACACCAGAACTGCTCTTGTCAGCCTATGCGACGGGCATCTTTCCGATGGCCGAGGATCGCGACGCAACCGAGCTATATTGGGTCGACCCCAGATATCGGGGCATCTTGCCCTTGGATCGCTTCCATGTTTCGCGCTCGCTGGCCAAACATCTGCGCCGCCCCGATTACCAGGTCGCCTTCGACACCGACCTTGACGCGGTTCTCGACGGTTGCGCCGACCGCGATGAGACATGGATCAACAACACGATCCGCGACCTGACCCGTGCGCTGTTTGATGACGGCTATGCCCACACCATTGAGGTCTGGCGGGAAGACCGCATGATCGGCGGCGTCTACGGGATAACTCTCGGGGGTGCATTCTTCGGTGAGAGCATGTTTTCACGCGAAACCAACGCGTCAAAAATCGCCCTTGTCTGGCTCGTCGATCACTTAAAGCGCGCCGAGTTCACCCTTTTTGACACGCAATTCATCACGACCCATCTGAAATCTCTCGGTGGCATCGAAATTCCACGTAAGGACTATCGCGCCCGCCTCGCGGCAGCACTTACGGTACCGACTTCATTTCTGTCCGTGGCATTTGAAACCGACTGTCAGGCCATTTTGCACCGAATGACCCAGACATCATAACGCGCATGATCAAGCGCATTCAGGGCCGGAGATGACGCCACCATCCAGCCCTCAAACACCCGCGAAGACCGCAGCGGGTCGTCGATTTCAAGCCACGCATAGGCCTCGCCGGTGGGATTGTCTTCAGGATAGCGGCATTCGCCCAATGTGACCGTGATCCGCCCAAGTGCGGCTGTCTCACCAATCGCAAGCTCCAGATCAATGACAGTCCCGGACACTTTATCAAGCCCGCGCAAAGACGCGCCCGGAGCCTGAATTCCACGCACTGAATTTGCCGCTACATCTGGCTGGGACAGGATGCTGGTGGACCCATCAATCGGCGACGTGATCACCGTGTCCTGCGCAAATGCGATGGTGGCAAACCCCAGCGACAACGCCGCCAAGACCAGCCTCATTCTTCGCCGCCTGACACAAACTTGAGCAGCAATTGCACAACGCTGACCGCACTTTGCGTGTCTTCAATTTCGGCCCCCGGCTCAAGATTGAACGGCGAACCGCCGGGCAAAATTTCGACAAAGCTGCCGCCCAAAAGCCCCTCTGACGAGATAATGATCGCCGTGTCTTCTGGCAAAACGACGGCATCATCCACAGACAACGAGGCATCGGCCCGAAATGTCGCGGGGTCCAACTCAAGCCCAGTGACCGAGCCGACCTTTACACCCGCCAACCGCACGTCCGTTCCGACGCGAACGCCCTCGGCCGACCGGAAAGACGCGGTATAACTCGCGGCATCGCCGCCTGCGCTAAATCCACCGAATTGCGCGGCATAAAACAGGAAACCGACAGCAACGGCCAAAACCGCGCCCCCTGTGACCACTTCTCCAACATTCTCGGACATCGCGATTACTCCGGCGTCCAGGCCTCATAATCCTTACGCGACACAGGGTCTGACCGTCGGATCGACCCTGCAGGCGCATAAGCGGAAGGCGTGCCTGTTTGATTTTCTAGGTGCGGCTTTTCCCAAGCCTTGTGCGGAAGCGGTGCGGTCGTCGGCGGCTCGTCCCACGTGTGGTGTAGCCAGCCATGCCAGCTTGGATCTATGCGGCTGGCTTCCATTTCGCCGTTGTAAATCACCCAGCGCTTCACCGCGTCTTTCGACTGGTAAAAGATATTGCCCTGATTGTCTTCGCCGACCTTCTCACCCTTGCGCCAGGTAAAAAGCTGCGTGCCAAACGACTGGCCGTTCCACCACGTCACCGTACGAAGAAGCGTATTCACAAAACCCATCTCGGACCTTTCATGACCCCTTGACGAAGGTATGCCGCATGGGCGCGGCAAGGTCTAGGCCCGACCACGTGCATCGGCATGTTTGGTCTCTCGATCCGGTCAACGCAGCGCACAAAAAAGCCGCCCATTGGGCGGCCATTTGCGTTCAATGCTTTTGCGCTAGCCCGCGCTTGCAGGCTCTTTTTTTGCATCAGCGTGAATCATCAAAGGCGCAGCGTCAGAATTGACCGCCTCTTCATTCACCACGACCTCTTCCACACTGTCCATGCCCGGAAGATCGAACATCGTATCCAAAAGGATATCTTCC
>JARFRG010000027.1 GCA_029287375.1 Boseongicola sp.
CGTGAATTCCACGAGATCGAACATATTCAATGGCCCTTCATGATCCTGTTCTTTCTGCTTGCGGGGGCCTCTTTGCACCTCGCAGCACTGGCCGAGATTGGGGCCATCGGCCTCCTCTACATTGCCTTGCGCATTGTTGCACGGATTGCAGGTGGTTGGCTGGGAGCCCTGTTCAGTCGCGCGCCACAACGAATCCGTCCTTACTACGGAATTGCTCTTCTGCCGCAGGCCGGAGTCGCTGTCGGCATGGCCCTGGTCGCCGCCCGCGCAATGCCGGATCAGGCCGAGCAGATTATCGCCCTGACAATTGGCACCACCATCGCCTTCGAACTCTTTGGTCCCGTTCTGACGCTTTGGGCGATCCGTCGCGTTGCATCACTTCAGTAGGGTTCTGGAAGAAAGATCAAAACCACGTGGCGCCGGTTTTCCGCTATGCCCATTCGATCACAAAGACATGTCCGCCGGGCCACGCACCGGCCGGCAAAAAAAAGGCCAAACCCTTGTTCGGCCATCAAGAAAAGCGAGGCCCAAAACAAGCCTCGCTCTCCACACACCACGACACTCACCAAAACACCGAATGCAAGACATCCGGATCTCGATCAGGAAAGCGGATCTTCCTTCACCTTGAACGCGTCCATACTCATCTGCGCCAATTTACCCGTTTCGGCCTGATACTGGTCAACTGCGGTCTGGAGAAAATCGCGCTGAATACGGCGAACTTCGTCCATATCCTTGCACTGAAGGATCTGGTGCTGCGTATCCACGTCTTCTTTGATGCGTTCTGCCACGAATGTTGCAACTTCTGCTCCAATGTCGCCCAGGCTTTCCAACCAGGCGGCTTGCGCCCCTACCATATTGCCAAAACCCGCGCGCTGAAGCTGCAAGATCGGGTCAAACGCACTGGCAGTTTCCGTGGCACCTTTTGATGTCTTTTGCTTGGCCATGAGATCCCTCCTTGGCATCCATTCTCCCCATAGGATCGCACGTATTGAGTGTCGCCTCTTGATGCGGATCAAGTCGTAAAGCGATCCGGCGTTCTAGTCGTCAATAACCCAGAAAACGGAGACCAACGTGCCGGAAGATCTGCAGCGCGGACTTACGCAAGCTGAAGTCCTGAAGATACGCGAGCGCGCAGGGTGGAACAGCCTGCCTGACCCGACGCTCTTGGGTCCGGTTGCAATCCTCGCCCGCCAATTTTCAAGCCTGTTGATTTTCATTCTGCTGGTTGCAGCGGGCGTTGCGATTGCGATTGGCCACTGGACGGACGCGGCGGCCATTGGACTGGTCATCCTGCTCAACGCGGTTTTGGGGTTTATACAGGAATGGCGCGCTGAAACAGCCCTCGCCGCCCTCAAGTCGATGCTGTCGCCAAAGGCCATGGTTGTGCGCGGCGGGCAGGAAATCGTCATCCCGTCCCGCGAGCTTGTGCCGGGTGATTTGCTTATGCTTCGGGCGGGCGACACCATTCCCGCCGACGCCACAGTGACCGACAGCGTGGGTCTGCACGTCGATGAAAGCATTCTGACCGGCGAGTCGGTGTCGGTCACAAAGGACCAGCAGACACCAACCCTTTTCACTGGCACAGCGATTGTGGCAGGTCATGCAGAAGCGGTTGTGACCGCCATCGGACCACACACCGAATTTGGCCATATCGCAGAGCTGACCGGAAGCATCGGGTCAAAGAAAACCCACCTGCAAAAGCATCTTGGCACATTGGCATCACAGCTTGGCCTTGCGGCGCTCGTTGTTGCGGGCGCAGTTGCATCTCTTGGCATCGCGCTTGGACGTGATTTGACTGAAATGCTCATGACCGGGTTGTCTTTGGCCGTGGCCATTGTGCCTGAAGGGTTGCCAGCGGTCGTAACCATCACATTGGCGCTCGGGGCCTCAGCCATGGTGCGGCAGAATGGTTTGGCCCGTCGATTGCAGGCCATTGAAACGCTTGGGGCCGCCTCTGTCATTTGTACCGACAAGACCGGCACTTTGACCGAAAACAAGATGACGGCCACGCGCATCTGGACGCCGGAACACGTCTATGAGGTGACCGGAACCGGCTACGATCCAGCGGGCCATATCGAAGTTGGGGGGCGACGCCTGCGATCACAGGACGATCCTCAATTGGCCGCAATATTGCGCATCGCGTCTGTCTGCACACATGCGCGCCTGACCCGCAGACCGACCGGCTGGGTAATGACCGGCACTCCGACCGAAGGCGCTTTGGTCGCCCTCGCCTACAAGGGCTGGCAACCGTCGGCCAAGGAAAGCACTGTCCTTTCCGAACTTCCTTTCGACAGCAATCGAAAGCGGATGAGCGTCCTTGTGCAAACTGACGTTGGTTTCAACGTGCTGACCAAGGGCGCCCCCGAAGCGGTTCTGTCGATTGCGAGCCACATTCGCGAGGCATCAGGTGACCGGGCTTTGGGCGAAGACGACCAAAAACAACTGCGCGAAGCCTACGAGTCCATGGCCGCAGATGGACTGCGCGTCATCGCTTTTGCCGAACGCCAGACGTCCCATCAGACAATCGAAGAAGACGGCATGACATTTCTGGGCCTCGTGGGCCTGATTGACCCTCCGCGCCCCGAAGTGAAGGCCGCCATTGCATCCGCCCATTCCGCCAGCATCCGCGTT
>JARFRG010000053.1 GCA_029287375.1 Boseongicola sp.
ACGGTGACAGCCTCGATAACGCCCTGCAAGGAGGTGTATGCGACGATGTTGTTCACCACTTTCATTGCCATCCCCGCGCCGACATCCCCGATATGTGCCATTTTATCGGACACCAGGGCGCCTATTGGCCAGAAACGCGCGGCATCCTCAGTCGTGCCGCCAACGAACAATCCAATTGTGCCTGCGCTGACCATCTCCGGGCCACCTGATATCGGCGCATCAATCAAACGTCCGCCAGCGGCCTCAATCGCGGCAAGGGCGTTGCGTGCGACGTTAGGCGAAATGGTCGAGGTTTCGACGATCAACCTGTCCGACAAATCAAACGTCGCAAGCCGTTCCAGCACGTCACGCACGGCAGCGCCGTCGAACAACGACAGAATCAAGACATCCGACGCCACCACAATATCCTCGATCCGCGCGACACTTTCGAACCCGGAGGCCGCAGCCTCGCCAGCGTCGACACCGCTCCGCGTCCACCCCCGAACATCAGCCCCCTGCTCTGCAAATCGGGCGGCCAAGGCCCAGCCCATGCGACCAAGCCCGATAACTCCGAGACGCTCATTCATGCCTTGGACCCCCTTAATACGGCGCTAAACCACCGAACGGGCGCACCGACGTAATACCGACGTTATACCGACGCGATACCGACGTCCCGTTTTCAGCCTTTCCAGGCCCCGTTTCGCACGGTGTCGATCATCAGCTGCACGTTCTCGGGATCAGCGTCCGGAGTGATGCCATGCCCAAGGTTGAAAATATGCGGTCCCTTTGAAAACGCACGGCAAATCTCACCCGTTTCATCAATCAGATCCTGACCACCCGTCACCATATGCGACGACTTCAGATTGCCCTGCACGCAGCCATCCACCTGCACATGCTTCGCCGCCCACGCCGCATCGACTGAGTTGTCCAAGGCCACACAATCCGCCCCTGTCGCCTTTGAAAACCCTATGTATTTTTCACCAGCCTCACGCGGGAACGCGATCACAGGAATGCTCGGATGACGCGCCTTCAACGCGGAAATGATCCGCTTTGCGGGCATCAGGGAAAAGTCATGAAAGTCCTGATCTTTCAGTGACCCGGCCCAGCTATCGAACAGCTTCACAACCTCGGCCCCAGCCTCGATCTGTGCGGACAGGTACTCAATCGTCGCCGCCTCGATGCGTTCCATAAGTGCCTCAAAAAGCGGGCGATTTTCGGCCTTAAGGCCATGCGCCGGCCCTTGGTCCGGTGTCCCGCGTCCGGCAATCATATAGGTCGCAACCGTCCAGGGCGCGCCTGCAAAGCCAATCAACGTCGTCTCTTTTGGCAATGCCTCGGCCAGTTTGCGAACGGTGCCATAGATCGGTGACAAATGATCATGGATCGCATCCGCCGGTTTCAACTTGTCGAAATCAGCCTGTGCGGTGATCGTCGACAATCGCGGCCCTTCCCCGGTGACGAACCAAAGATCAGCACCAAGCGCATCAGGGATCAAAAGGATGTCGGCGAAAAGGATAGCGGCATCAAAGCCATAGCGCCGTACCGGCTGCAACGTCACCTCGGTGGCAAGATCCGAATTGTAACACAAAGACAGAAAATCTCCGGCTTGCGCCCGTGTCGCGCGATATTCGGGCAAATAACGCCCAGCCTGTCGCATCATCCAAATTGGCGGTGTTTCTAACACCTCACCGGCCAGCGCGCGCAGGATTAACTTATCTTTTGCCATGTCAGAGTACCTTCTTCAGTCGGCGAAAGACGTCCCAGCCAGGCGTAAGATTGTCAATGCAATGAGTTGTCTGTTTTTGAACACAGGCATACACAGTCGGACATGAAAAAGTTGCCCGACCCTGAAAATCCCTTTCGTATCGGCACGCGAGGATCGCCTCTTGCGCTGGCGCAGGCCCACGAAACGCGTGACCGGCTGATGGGTGCGTTCGATTTGCCGCGCGAGGCGTTCGAGATCGTCGTGATAAAAACGACCGGGGACGCTGTTCTTGACCGCCCGCTGAAAGACATCGGAGGCAAGGGACTTTTCACCCGCGAGATTGAAGACGACCTTTTGGCCGGTCGGATCGACATCGCAGTCCATTCCATGAAGGACATGCCGGTGGATCAACCAGCTGGGTTGATGCTTGACTGCTATTTGCCGCGCGAGGACGTACGTGACGCGTTCATCGCGCCAACAGGCGGCACACTTGCCGAATTGGCACCAGGCACAAGAGTCGGCACGTCCTCTTTGCGCCGAAAGGCACAGCTTCTTCATCGCAGGCCCGACCTTGAGATCGTAGAATTCCGCGGAAACGTGCAGACCCGGTTGAAAAAGCTTGAGGCCGGTGTTGCCCATTGCACCTTTCTTGCGATGGCCGGATTGAACCGTCTTGGTATGGCCGATGTGCCCGCCACGCCCATCGACACAACCGATATGCTTCCGGCTGTGGCCCAGGGCGCAATCGGGATAGAACGGCGCGATGACGATGCCCGCGCGCGCGAAATGCTCTCGGCACTGCACGATTTGGAAACCGGGCAGAGGCTTGCCGCTGAGAGGGCTTACCTCAGTGCGCTGGATGGATCGTGCGAGACGCCCATAGCAGGCCTTGCAACCCTCGACGGGGGCAGCATCACGCTACGCGGCGAAATCCTGCGGACCGACGGTTCAGAAGCGTTGAGCGACACCCGCACAGGCCCCATCGAAGACGCCGCTGCAATTGGTGTTGAACTTGCAGAGAGCCTTTTGGCACGCGCCGGCGATGGCTTCTTCGACTGGAAAACGTCCTGATCAGCGGCGCCTAGCGGCCGATCAGAGCGACCGGAGCAACCTCGGACCGTTCATAGTCCAGCGGCGCACGATCGGCAGCAATCGTCTCGCGTTTGAATTCATAGACCATCTCGCCTGCGTCTTCTTCGGATGCCACGATCAGGCACTGCGACAGATGCCGCGCGCCGTCATAGACGTCGACCAAACCGCGCAACTGCGGTGCATCTTCGGCATCAAGCGCAAAGCCCTCGTCCCAATACCGCAGAATCGTAAATTTCTGTTCGCCGACCTGCACACGCAGACGGCTTTTTTTGACCTGATCACGCTTCCGGGCCAATTCCAGCCCTTCGCGCACGTCTTTTGGTAGATACTCTGACATAGCATCAATCCCCCCGTCGCTCAGAATGCCGCGATTCACCCACAGGTCAAGAAAACACTGATTTTATGACAAAATAATGAAACAAAGTCCTGAAATACCCCGGATTTAGTGGTTCGAACCCTGTGGATATCTATGGCAGATCAACCCATGTCGCCACCGAATCACACATTTGCGCACAGATGCTCTGTGATAGCGAAGATGGTTTCTAGATTTTTTATGCGCCATATGAGTTTCAAAGGAGATTACTCATGGGTCAGCTTGTTGACGGCGTCTGGCACGACGTCTGGTACGATACGAAATCGACGGGCGGTAAGTTCGTCCGAAAGAACGCAGCGTTCCGCAATTGGATCACCGCGGATGGCGCACCCGGCCCAAGTGGCGAAGGCGGCTTTGTTGCCGAGGCAGGACGCTATCATTTGTACGTGTCGCTTGCCTGTCCATGGGCGCACCGCACACTGATCTTCCGTAAACTGAAAGGTCTCGAAGACCTGATCACGGTATCGGTGGTGCATCCCGATATGCTTTCGGACGGCTGGACGTTCGATGCCTCCTATCCGGGCGCGACGGGCGATAGCTTGTACGACCTGCCTTTCGCCCGCGATATCTACACCAAAGCGGACCCAACGATTTCGGGACGTGTCACCGTTCCTATCCTTTGGGACAAAAAGCGTGAGACGATTGTTTCGAACGAAAGTTCAGAAATCATTCGCATGTTCAATTCGGCGTTCAACGATCTGACTGGAAACTCTGACGACTATTGGCCTGCTCATATGCGGGATGACATCGAAGCTGTGAATGCGCGCATTTACGACACCTTAAACAATGGCGTGTATAAGTGCGGTTTCGCGACCTCTCAGGCACCTTACGATGAGGCTGCAAAAACGCTGTTTGACACGCTTGATTGGCTGGAAGATCGGTTGGGGAACAACCGTTACCTCATGGGGGATCAGATTACCGAAGCCGACTGGCGGTTGGTTCCGACGTTGTTTCGATTTGATTCGGTTTATCATTTGCACTTCAAATGCAATCGCAACCGTATCGTCGATTTCCCCAATTTGTGGGCCTATACTCGTGAGCTTTATCAGTGGGTTGCGCCTGACGGCAGTCGTATCGCGGACACCGTGAATTTGGATCATATCGTGCGCCACTATCACTTCAGTCACGAAACGATCAATCCGCACAGGATCATTCCGATCAATCCCGTGATCGACTGGGACGCGCCACATGGTCGCGAAGAAAAGAAAGCCGCCTAGCTGGCGCGCCGATGATATTCAACAATCGCCGCCAGATCGTTTGGCGGCGTTTGTTCGGTCAGCATCGCAGCCGCGTTTGGAACATGATTAAAGATCGAGCCGTCCGAGAAAAACGTGCTGTTGGTGACAAAAACTACCCGCGCCTCGGGTAAGCGGTAGCTTGCATAGTCGGCAACCGCGATGGCGCTGCCGTTGTCGAGATTGAGATCAAGGACAATGACTGCGACGTGATTAAGCCGCATATAGCTCGTCGCGTCCGCCTGACTTTGGACGACAAAAACAGTGTTTCCCAGCCGTTCGAGATGACGCGCCCAAATGCGCGACAGACCCGGATTATTTGCAACAATCAGTACCACCATTCCACCTCCGGCGGCGGGGAGCCGCTGCAGATATACACCCCGTCCGAACATTGCGCTCCAAGTGGTTAACAGTCGGTTAATTTCGATGAATTTCTTGTTAACCCTTGGCGAGAACGCGCCGACGTCTGCCTTGCCCCCACCCCTTTCGCTGTTAGGGTTCGCCAAACTCTCTGACGGACGAAGGAAGTCATGAAACACATTCTAGCAGCCCTTGCACTTTCGATTGCTTTGCCCGGAACCGCCGCGTTTGGATGCGGCGGATCGTTTCAAGGCTTCGTGGCCGATCTAAAATCCGAAGTTCGCGCAAACGGTGCCTCGGCTTCGGACGTCGATCGCTTTTTTGCCAATGTGCAAAAGGATGACGCCGTCTTGCGAGCGGACCGGTCTCAGGGAATATTCCAGCGTCCTTTTTTAGATTTTTCCAGTCGGCTGATTTCTAACAGCCGGTTTCAAAACGGCCAAAAGAATGCGGCAAAGTGGGATTCGGTCTTTGACCGTATCGACCGTGATTATGGCGTGTCGCGCGGTGTTTTGTTGGCGTTCTGGGCGTTTGAGACTGATTTCGGCGCAGTCCAAGGGGACTTTAATACCGTTAATGCGCTGGTCACACTTGCACATGACTGCCGCCGTCCCGAGTTGTTCAGACCGCAGATTTTTGCGGCATTTGAGCTGTTCAAACGCGGAGACCTTGATCCGGCACGCACGACTGGCGCTTGGGCCGGTGAGATTGGCATGGTTCAGATGTTGCCCGAAGCCATCATTGAGAATGGCGTCGAGGGCGAGGGTGACGGTCATGTAACGCTCAAGACCTCGCCCGCCGATGCCTTAATGTCTGGCGGCAAGATGCTGAGCGCGCTTGGATGGCGCGCCGGCGAACCATGGTTGCAGGAGGTCACCATGCCTCGGGACTTTGACTGGTCAAGAACCGGACTCGACACCAAGCGTACTGCGCGTGACTGGCTGCGCGATGGTGTCGTGCCAAAAACCGGAAGCCTCATGGCACCCGCCCTTCCTGCGTCGATTGTCTTGCCACAAGGGCACCGCGGACCGGCCTTTATCGCCTATCCGAATTTCGATGTTTTTTTCGAGTGGAATCAAAGCTTTGTCTACGTCACAACCGCGGCATATTTCGCGACACGGCTCGACGGGGCACCAAGGATTACCCCCGGTGATCCCACTCCCGGGCTGGGTCGCGATCAAATGAAATCCCTGCAATCCAAACTTCAGGCCCGCGGATACGACGTTGGCGGTATTGATGGAATCCTCGGCGCCAACACCCGCGCAGCCGTACAGGCCGAGCAAAAACGTCTCGGGCTGCCAGCTGATGCCTGGCCAACGCAACGTCTCTTGGACGCCCTTTAACAGATCTGGATAAAGCCACGATCACCGGGCTTGCACCCGATGCCGTCGTTTACCGCGCCTGTATTCATCACCGCCGCCAAAGCAAGCGCGATCAATCCGGCCACGAGAAAATCACTCATAACAGCCCCTACTATTTACCACCGAGGTCGAGAGTAGATGCTAAAGCCCCGCCAATACAAGGAAATCCAGCCCTAGGGCTTGGCAACAGTTATGTTCCGAACTGGAAACCGCAGGCCATCTGCGGTGATCAGGATGAACCGCCTTTCATCAAGAACGAACGTATCGCAGCGCTTTGAACCGTTCTCGAAGGTGACACACACGTCGCTGTTGTCGCCCACAAGATAGCGCCCGGACCATACCGGACCGTCATCGGTATAGGTGTACCCATAGCCACCATCGATCTGGTACGTCGACTTTGAACCATCAAAAAATTCAATCACTTGCCCCGATATCATTGCGCTCAAAGCATCTTGATCAAGAACAGCGTCACCGTCACGTAGATTGCCAGCCGCCGAGGCAACCGTGGATATGCAAACAATCATAGCGGACAAAGCAATTCTCATGCCCAAAGCCTGCGCGACGCGCGCAGGTCTGACCAATCACGATTGCGTTCCTTATTCGGCGGCCAAAGGAATATCGCGGCGACCGATGTCGGCGATTTCTGCGGTGACTGATTCCATCAATCCGACGAAACTGTGGAAGTTACCGTTTGGTCGGATCGCCTGTTCGTTCATGTACAAAGCCCGGTCAATTTCGATTTGCACCACGTGCTGCCCGCGCGCGGGGCGACCATAGTACTGCGTCACAAATGCCCCGGCAAAGGGCGCGTTGCGCGCAACACGCAAACCAGCCGACGCAAAAGCCGCTTCGATACGGTCAACAATTTTGCCGCCAGCCGCAGCCCCGAAACGGTCGCCCAAAACGATATCGGGGCGTTTGCCACGCGGGTGCGAGAGGCTCTCAATGGCCTCGTGCGGCATCGAATGACAATCAACAAGAACAGCCTCGCCAAACAAAGCCCGGCTTTCGTCCAGCAACATTTGCACGGCGTCGTGCCAGGGCTGCCACACGTCGCGGATACGTATATCGACCTCTTTCGGCGTCAGTTTTCCGCGATAAATCGCGTGTCCGTTGGCAACAACACGAGGAATGACGCCCAGCCCCGAAGCGACCCTTGGATTATGTGCGTTGCGTGACAATCCTTCGATCAAGGCCGGATCCAATTCGTCCGCAGCGCGATTCACATCGACCCAGGCGCGCGGGTAAGTAGCCGTGAGCAAGGGCGCCCCGTTTTTGGGGGCCGCATCGAATAGCTGATCAACAAATGCATCCTCAGACGAGCGCAAAGTGCGTTCGTCCAAAATAGAACGTCGCACGAAGCTCCAGGGATACTCGCGGCCTGAATGGGGCGATGCAAAGACGACGTTTGTCGTCCGCACTTCTGGCATCCGCAATCGATAGGCTTTCACGCGCGAGGCTCCTTCTTCACGCTCGACTATAGTGCGATTCCGAGCGATGCCAAAAGCCCTTGAAGTGACGCCACGAACCTATTATAGCCACCCCGACCAGCGCGGGGCTTGCCCCGCGTCTTGTTCTTTTGAGCAGGTGGTAAAAGATACAAGATAGGGCGATTAGCTCAGCGGTAGAGCACTTCGTTGACATCGAAGGGGTCACTGGTTCGATCCCAGTATCGCCCACCATGAACCGCCTGTTTCCTTTAGGAAACATGGCAGAACCGAAACCAAGGCGGCCTTCACGCGCCGCGACAAAGGGAGAAGAACTATGAAAGTTCGCAACTCGCTCCGCTCGCTGAAGAACCGGCATCGCGATTGCCGTGTGGTACGCCGCAAGGGCCGTGTCTATGTGATCAACAAGACGCAGCGTCGGTTCAAAGCACGTCAGGGCTGATTCGTCCAAACCTATCGCTTCTCGAAAAACGCCGCTCCAATTGGGGCGGCCTTTTTCTTTGCGGAATACTTTTTT
>JARFRG010000209.1 GCA_029287375.1 Boseongicola sp.
CACCAATTTGCGGGACTCACCAGACAAGAGCGCACCTCGGCTCATCATTGTGATCCCGAGGCCGAGAATGAGGATGCCGACGATTTCGCTCGAACCAAGCTCATCGGCAAGAAAAAGCGCACTGAACGCAAGAACAACCACCGGCGCCGATCCACGCGCAATTGGATAGACCCGGCTCAGATCACCGTGTTCGTAGGCGAATGTCAGGAAAACCTTGTAGGCCGCGTGGAAAACCCCCGATGCCGCAAGCCATGGCCATAAGGGGGCGTTTGGCATTGCCTGGGTCATTGCAATACAAAGACCAATCCCACCTTGAAAAAGCGTCATAATCAGCATGGCGGACACTTTGGACTCGCCGAATTTGATGATGCCGTTCCAAGAGGCATGCAGAAGCGCAGCACCCAGTACCGCAAAAAAGACCGTGAGCGACATGAGGCATCCCTTGCCCGTCTAAGGGATAGGGATGCGCGCATGTTGCGGCAAGCAGAGTTCCAATCTGGCCGTGATTATTTCCGGCGGACTGCGGGGTGTTGAGGCGTCGAAAGAATGTGGTCCGAACCGTGTATGACATGACTGGCTTCGCCGACGATCTTTGGGTCCGGCTCTTGCGCGACTTTTGGATCTTTGTCGGGATACGGGAACTGGGTCAGAAAATGGCGCATGCAGTTCAGCCGTGCCCGTTTCTTGTCGTCAGATTTGATCACTGTCCAAGGGGCGTCCGCTGTATCGGTGTAAAAGAACATCGCTTCTTTGGCTTCGGTGTAGTCTTCCCATTTATCAAGGCTGGCGCGATCAACGGGCGAGAGCTTCCAGCGCTTCAATGGATCTGTTTCACGTGCCGCGAAACGTCGGTGTTGTTCGCCTTGTGTAACGGAAAACCAGTATTTGATAAGTTTAACCCCGCTCCGTGTCAGCATTCGTTCCAATTCGGGTGTCTCGCGCATGAATTCCAAATACTCGCCCGGTTCGCAGAACCCCATGACCCGTTCAACGCCGGCGCGATTGTACCAAGACCGATCATAGAAAACGATTTCGCCGTCCGTTGGCAAATGCTTGATGTAGCGCTGGAAAAACCATTGCCCTCGCTCTTCATCGGATGGCTTATTAAGCGCAACGACCCGTGCAGTTCGGGGGTTAAGGTGTTCGGTAAAGCGCTTAATAGTACCGCCTTTTCCGGCTGCGTCGCGACCTTCAAAGAGAAGCACAACTTTCTGCCCGGTGTCTTGAACCCAAAGCTGCACTTTAAGCAACTCTGCCTGAAGTGCGGCTTTTTCGGCCTCGTAATCCGAGCGACTCATCTTTTCTGAGTAAGGGTATGAACCTGTCTCAAAAGCCAGAATTGAACTGTTCTCGTCATGGCTGTTCGTCGCCGATGGTGCTTTGCTGGTCATGTGGTCCCTCTTTTCTGGTTTGCAGAGTCTGCCAGATCGAGGAACGTCGCGCGCTGATACAGGTCAAAAAAGGGCGCCCGAATACGGACGCCCAATTGAGGAAACTCAGAGGGGCTGCTGCATTAGCCCTCGTCGAGCGTTAGCGCGACAAACCGCGGGTCGCCGTCCCTTCGTACCAAAAGCACCAGAGACTTGCGGCCAGCTTCGCGTGCGGCGTCAATACGCGCATCGAGATCGGCGATGCTGGAAACGCTTTCCTGTGCTGCCTCGGTAATGATGTCGCCAGGGCGAAGACCTTTTTCAAAGGCCTCGCTATCTTCCGCCACATCAGCCACCACAAGCCCTTCGGCGTCCTCGGAAAGCCCAAGTTGCTCGCGGAGTTCATCGGTCATTCCAGATACCGTGAGACCAAGGAAGTCAGATGTCGTCGGTTCTTCTTCCCGGCTTATCGACGCTGGAACTGCCGCTTCGCCTTCTTCACGACGTCCAAGCGTGACGCGCAGCGTTTCGGTTTGTCCGTCACGGAACACAACGACCCGGACTTCTGAACCAACCGAAGTATTCGCGACTTGCTGAACAAGCCCGCGTGTGTCGTCCACGTCGACGCCATCAAAACTGAGGATCACGTCGCCAGATTCCATACCAGCCTCAAGAGCAGGGCCTTCCGGAACATCTGTTACAAGAGCACCGCGTGCTTCTTCTAAACCAAGACCATCGGCCAGATCGTCCGTGACGTCTTGAATGCGAACACCCAGCCACCCACGGCGGGTCTCCCCGAAATCCTGCAGCTGCTGGATCACGTTTTCGGCGACACGGCTGGACATGGCGAACCCAATGCCGATGGAGCCACCGTTGGGGCTTAGGATTGCGGTGTTCACGCCAACAACTTCGCCGTCCATGTTGAATAGCGGGCCGCCTGAGTTGCCTCTGTTGATGGCGGCGTCGGTCTGAATGTAGTCGTCATAGGTGCCTGACAAAGACCGGCCACGGGCGGAAACGATGCCGGCAGACACTGAAAAGCCCTGACCAAGCGGGTTTCCCATTGCCATCACCCAATCACCAACGCGCGACGCTTCGCTATCGCCCCACGGCACAAAGGCGAGTGGTTCGTTGCTTTCGACCTTAAGAAGCGCGAGGTCGGTGTTCGGGTCTGTGCCGATCAATTCGGCCTCAAGTTCAAAGCCCTCAAAAAACTCAATGAGGATCTCGTCGGCCCCTGCGATGACGTGATTGTTGGTGACGATAAAGCCGTCCTCAGAAATCACGAATCCAGAACCGAGCGCCTGGCTGCGTCTTGGAGAGCGTCCATTCGGGCCATTGCGATCCATAAAGTCCTCGAAAAACTCTTCAAAGGGTGAACCTTCAGGAACAACTGGACCGGGTTGTGTGCTTGCGGCGACGGTTGTTGATGTCGTTATGTTAACCACTGACGGACTGACCTCTTCGGCTAGGTCGGCGAAAGTCGAGGGTCGAGATTGTGCTGCTGCGGCGATACTTTGTGAAATCAAAAACGCGGCGGCCAGCAATGTCAGGAGGAGCGCGTGAAGCGCTCTCTCGGGTCGGATGGTTGATCGGACTGCAGCAATCTGCATGTGGAATTCCTCCAAATCTGCTCATAGTGCCATTTGCGCGGCACCTTACATGACTAAGGATTAAGATAGGTGATGAAATGCACAAGCCAACAACGACTCGCGTTTCATCACCAGCACGTGAATGCAGCGCAGTTTGTCTTAGCACATGACCCGAAGTGTTGCGCCCACGCACGTTCGATTGCGGATGCGCGCAACAACAGGTTTTTTATAGGATCGACTGGCCCGTTGCGGCCCAATCTTTCAAAAACTGGTCCAAGCCTTTGTCTGTCAGGGGGTGTAGCGCCATTTTCTTGATGACATCCGGCGGCGCGGTCGCAACATCTGCACCAATTTTGGCGGCATCACTCATGTGGTTGGCCGAGCGAATCGAGGCGGCAAGGATCTGAGTCTCGAAGCCATAGTTGTCGTAAATTTCGCGAATATCCGCAATCAGATCCATTCCGTCCATATTCAGATCATCAAGCCGACCTATGAATGGCGATATGAAAGTGGCACCCGCTTTGGCTGCAAGAAGCGCCTGATTGGCGGAAAAGCAAAGCGTGACATTGACCATATGGCCTTCGGACGTCAGCGTTTTACAGGCCCGAAGGCCAGCCCATGTTAGCGGCACTTTGATCGCAATGTTGTCGCCGAGCTTTGCAACTTCATGCCCTTCCGCGACCATGCCTTCGTAGTCGGTTGCAACCGTTTCTGCGCTTACTGGGCCATCGGTCATTTTGGCGATCTGTGCGACGACCTCTTTGATGTCACGACCAGATTTATGGATAAGCGATGGGTTCGTGGTGACGCCATCGACCATGCCAAGCTCGATTAGTTCGGCGATAGCGTCGGTGTCTGCGGTGTCGACAAAAAATTTCATGGGTTGGTCCCTCTGGCACATCGGTTCGGTTTCGTGGCAGTGATAGCGGATCAAGCACGGGGGCTGAACCCCCAAACCCTCATCCATGCGACAAAGCGGAGAGCGCGTGATCGAGCATTTCCACGAAAGCGACCTGATTTCTGTGCTAACCGCGCAGCCAATAGATCGTGCGCTGGATTATAAGGCGCCGGAGGGTGGTTGCATGACTGGCGCTTTTGTCGAGGTGCCATTGGGACCACGAAAAGTTCTTGGTGTCGTATGGGGAGCGGGCGATGGGGGGTATGATATCTCGAAGGTGCGCTCGGTCATACGTGTATTGGATGCCGTGCCCATGCGCGCGGATATGCGGGAATTCTTGTCGCGGGCAGGCGGCTATACTCTGACACCGATGTCGGCGATGGTTCGTTTGGCGACGCGCTCGCCGGGACTTGGTGATCCGCCGGCAATGCAGACGATTTACCGACGCGGAACCGGGGAGCCGGATCGTTGGACGGATGCGCGACGCCGCGTGACCGAGGCATTGGACACATACGGGGGTCTGGCATTCACGCTGAAAGAACTTGCCGAAATGGCAGGGGTTTCGACAAGCGTGATCAAGGGCTTGGTCAAGCAAGGCGTCGTCGCGGAAGAAGCAAGTCCGCGTGACACGGCCTATCCACGCCTTGATCCCGGCGAAAGTCCATATTCGCTGACAAAAGAGCAATCCGTTGCTGCACAATCTCTTACCGATGGGGTTGCGACGCGCACTTATGGCACAACTCTTCTCAAAGGCGTGACGGGATCGGGAAAAACCGAAGTTTATCTCGAGGCTGTTGGAGCCTGTCTCGCCGCAGGTCGACAAGCCCTTGTTTTGTTACCTGAAATTGCACTGACTGCAGAGTTCCTTAATCGAGTCGAGGCACGGTTTGGCGCCCGGCCAGCAGAGTGGCATTCCGGCGTTACGATGACCGAACGCCGCCGCGCGTGGCGCATGGTGGGTGAAGGCGGTGCGCAATTGGTGGTGGGCGCGCGGTCCGCGCTGTTCTTGCCCTTTCGTGACCTTGGATTGATCGTTGTCGATGAAGAACACGACACGTCCTACAAGCAAGAGGATGGCGTTCTTTACAACGCGCGCGATATGGCTGTGTTGCGGGCTTCGATCAACGGGGCGCAAGTTGTGCTTGCGTCAGCGACTCCGTCGCTTGAAAGCTGGGCAAACGCAGAGGCTGGGAAATACCGCCGTGTGACCCTGACATCCCGGTTTGGTTCTGCTGTGATGCCCGAATTGCGAGCAATTGATATGCGCGAGGCGGGATTGCCTTCGGATCGATGGATATCGCCGACGCTGGAGAAAGCAGTCAATGAGAGGGTTGCGTCCGGCGAGCAGGCGCTTTTGTTTTTGAACAGACGGGGATATGCGCCCGTCACGATTTGCCGCGCATGCGGGCATCAGATCGGCTGCGATAATTGCGATGCTAGGTTGGTAGAGCACCGGTTCTTGAAGCGACTTGTTTGCCACCAATGCGGTGAGTCAAAGCCAATCCCTGAAAAATGCCCCGCTTGTGATGCTGTAGGGCGGCTTGCCCCGGTCGGACCGGGTGTCGAACGGTTGGCCGAAGAAGTCCAAATGCTTTTCCCCGATGCAAAAACCTCAGTCCTGTCGTCTGATGTGTTTGGGTCTGCGCGTGCTTTGAAAGCGGAGATCGAGCGCATTGCTGACGGGGACGCCGACATTATCATTGGAACCCAGATCGTTGCGAAGGGCCACAATTTTCCCCACCTAACGCTTGTCGGTGTGATAGATGCGGACCTTGGTTTGCAAGGCTCAGACCTTCGCGCCGCAGAGCGCACATTTCAGCTTATGCGGCAAGTTGCTGGCCGTGCGGGGCGTGCGGAAAAGCCCGGAACGGCTCTCTTGCAAACCTACCAACCGGCACATCCGGTGATTGGCGCGATCTTAAGCGGTGATGAGGAGGACTTCTGGAAGGCAGAAGCCGCCGAACGCAAAGCGGCTGGTGTGCCTCCGTATGGCCGGATGGCCGGTATTGTGCTGTCGTCGACTGATGTCCAGGAAGTGTTTGATATTGGGAGACTTCTTGCGTCTAAAAGAGAACCACTATCCCGAATTGGGGCTCAGGTTTTTGGCCCGGCGGCCGCCCCTATTGCGAGGATACGCGGCCGGCATCGTGTGCGACTTCTGGTCAAAGCGGACAAGGCGGCACCGTTGCAAGAGGCACTGGCAGCTTGGGTTGCACAAGTAAAACTGCCCAACAACTTAAGGCTTTCAATAGATATTGATCCGCAAACCTTCTACTGACCTTCGCCGCAGCACGCATGCTAGGTAGTTCGATGCAGCGCGACCAAAACGGCGAAAACATCACGCGCCGTTTCCCAATGAATTCTACATTGAGATCGGGGCGGTGGCGCATTCCAAGAACTGCAGGCAACTGAGATGCGATCGAGATTTTCGAACAAGTACACACAATATGCCGATTGATTGCCTGGCGATTGTTTCGTTTACAGCCCTTGCCGGGTCGCGACGATGGGCCTAATGCAAGAGCATGCGGATTGTTCAGCTTGCAGACGCGCAGGAGTTTCCCTTTTGGCGCAGACCAACGACGCTGCTTTTCCTTATGGCAGCAGCGATGCCGTTGGCGTTTTCCACTTGGTCCGCTTTGCTGAACAACTTTGTAATCGAGCAAGCAGGTTTCACCGGGGTTGAGATCGGTTGGCTTCACACTGTCCGTGAAATACCGGGCTTTCTCGCAGTCGGTGTTATCGCGATTATCATCTTTATGCGTGAGCAAGTTCTTGGTCTGATCTCGCTTGCGATGCTCGGAGCGGCAACGGCTGTCACCGCTTGGTTCCCAAGTTTTGGCGGCATCCTTTTCATTACGCTCTTGTCGTCGATTGGGTTCCACTACTACGAAACCGTCAATCAATCTTTGCAATTGCAATGGCTCCCAAAAGATCGCGCACCTCAAATGTTGGGATGGATTGTTGCGGTAGGCTCTGGTGCGTCACTCGTCAGCTATGCTCTGCTTGTCGCTACATGGCAGCTTTTCGATCTGAGTTATAACACCGTCTATCTTCTTTCGGGTGGCGCGTGTTTGGCCATTGCCGTTTATTGCATGATTGCTTTCCCGCAGTTTGAGGCACCCGAACCGCAGTTGAAAAAGATGGTCTTGCGGTCCCGGTACGGACTTTATTATGCACTTCAGTTCATGTCAGGCGCGCGTCGGCAGATTTTTGTCGTCTTCGCCGCTTTCATGATGGTTGAAAGATTTGGGTTTGATGTCCACGAAGTGACAGCTCTCTTCATTTACAGTTTTTTCGCCAACATGCTGATTGCGCCGGTGCTCGGAAAAGCTGTGGGATATTTCGGCGAGCGACGCGCACTGATATTTGAGTATGTCGGTCTGATTTGTGTCTTTCTCGCCTATGCGGCGGTGTACTTTTTCGACCTCGGCAAAGGTGTGGCCGGCGGGCTTTATGTTCTTAACCATGTCTTTTTTTCGCTGGCTTTCGCGCTTAAGACCTATTTCCAGAAGATCGCGGACCCGGGTGATATCGCACCGACTGCGGCGGTGGCCTTCACCATTAACCACATTGCCGCTGTCTTTCTCCCGGCCCTTCTGGGGTATTTGTGGATTGTGTCACCCGCAGGCGTTTTCGTTTTGGCGGCAGGAATGGCGACAACGTCACTGGCTCTTGCCATGCTAATTCCCCGCCACCCTATTCCCGGTCACGAGACCGTGTTTTCACGGGGCATTGCTTCGCCTGCAGAGTAGAATCAAGTGGGATGCAGTCCTATATGATGCAAGAACGAAAACAAGAAAGGGATCGCGATGTTCTTTATGAACCGAAAAAAGGCTGAGATGGTATCACCCGATGAGGCCATGCCTGGACGCGACGTAGCGATTCCATCGGCGTCTACACATTTTGTATTTAGCCGTCCGTTGACAAGCGACGTTCCAGAGGGCTTCGAGGTCGCGATGTTCGGAATGGGTTGTTTTTGGGGTGTGGAGCGCATGTTCTGGAAGCTTGAAGGCGTTCACCTAACGATGGTCGGCTATGCAGGAGGCTTCACGCCAAATGCAACCTATCAAGAGGTATGTTCTGGTCAGACAGGTCACAACGAAGTGGTTCGCATTGTCTATGATCCCAATGTGATTAGCTTTGAGGAACTGATCAAAATCTTCTGGGAAGGGCATGATCCGACGCAAGGAATGCGGCAAGGCAATGATGCGGGGACCCAATACCGCTCGGGAGTTTACGTCTTTAGCGATGCACAAAAGAGCATTGCCGAAGCGACCAAGACCGCTTTCGGCGAGCGCTTGGGAGGTGCTGGATTCGGGGATATCACAACGGAAATCGTTCCTGCGCCGCCCTTCTATTTTGCTGAAGACTACCATCAGCAGTATCTTGCAAAAAATCCAAACGGATATTGCGGTATTGGAGGCACGGGTGTGACCTGCCCAATTGGGATGCGCGCAAACGCGTAACCCGGGCCAAAGCATGTAAATGCTTGAAGCTGCGTTGACGACACTTTGGCTTGGGCGTAGGCGCATTTCATGAAGACATGGACAGCTCTCACAATTCTTAACGATAAAAGCAAGGCCGACGCACTTGGCGAAGCTTTGGAGTCGATCGAACCGTCCCCCACTGGTGTTGGTGTTTTTGAAATCGAAGACGGCAGCAACACCTGGGAAGTCGGCGGATACTTTGTTGAAATGCCAGATGAAGTCAGTCTGGCGCTTCTGGCGGCGGCGTTTGGCGCCGGAAAGTTCGTCGTGTCCGAGGTGCCTGAAACGGATTGGGTCGCCCACGTTCGCAGAGAGCTGACACCTGTCGAGGCGGGTCGCTTTTTTGTCTTTGGGGCGCACGATGCGGACAAAGTGCCAGATGACCGGATCGCGCTGAGGATCGAGGCAGCGATGGCTTTTGGGACGGGCCACCATGGAACGACTCTTGGTTGCCTACGGGCGCTTGATCGCTTGATCGACAATGGAACGCGCGCCAGCTCGGTCGCCGACATTGGCTGTGGGACTGCGGTTTTGGCTATGGCTGCGGCGCGTGTTTGGCCAGAGAGTGTCTTGGCGTCTGATATTGATGCGGTTGCAGTCGAGGTCGCTCAGGTAAACGTGGCCGCCAACAATCTTAGCGATCGTGTCCGTTGCGTAGAGGCCGCAGGATTTGCGCACCCTACCCTTGCGGGTGAGGGGCAGTTTGATCTGGTTTTCGCCAACATCCTTAAAGGGCCACTTTTTGATCTGGCGCCGGATATGAGCCGCGCCGTTCGTGCGGGTGGGTATGCGATCTTGAGCGGCATTCTCAACGAGCAGGCAGACTCGATTACGGCGCGTTATCGCGAATTTGGGTTTAATGTGGTTCATCGAGAGGTCATTGTTGACTGGACAACACTGACTTTGACCCGATTAGACGCATTTTGAACGAAACCGGTCGGAATGATCGCTCTTGGTCACATTGAGGCCATAATTTCGCGGAATCTTCCAATATCCGGCCCGAGGGGTTGGTGATTTGGAGTCTTTCTATGTCTGCCTATCAGTTTGATGAATTTGAACGACGGATGCGCCGCATTAACAGGCGCCACAGCAAACTCAGCCATGGCTTTGTGACACAAGTGACAGATGACGGCCTTGTGGTCGCCAAGCCGAGACGCCCTCGTGGCTATGCAACGCTTCGGGGTATTTACCTGATTCTCTTAGTGTTGTTTGTTTTTAAAGGATTTTTGCACGCCAACCTAGGTGCCAGCGCCTATCAAGAGCGTGTAGAAAACCTTATGGGCGGCAATATTGTCGAGCAGGTCGGAGGCTTTGCGATGACTGCGGACCCAGTCACGCTTTGGCTTTCGACAACAATCTCTTCCCTCGTGCGGTAAAGTGCGCCTCAAAGTTGGTGGCTCTTTTGGCACAACAAAGAAAACGGCCGCGCAGTTCTCAGCGCGGCCGTTTTACTGAGTTCAATGAAGTGATCAGAAAGTTTTGCGAGCAATTCGATCAATGTCACCACGGTGAAGACCGATGTCTTCCAACTCATGAGCTGACAGTTGCGACAGAGTATCGTGCGTGCGTCGCGCATCGTTCCATGCAACGAAAGCCGCAGCTGTATTCGTCAACACCGAAAATGCCCGGTCAAGAACGGTTGCGGGACGGCTTTGTAACCGGGTTTGATCGAAAAGTGCCATCGCAATAATCCTTCGTTTCTGGGCGAATGCCCTGTGTGTGATTTGCGGCAATTAGAGTTGGATAATGCATCTCACAAGCGCTCAAATTGCATGCCTGTAATGCGGTTTTTGCATGGGTCGTTTCTGGAACAATGCTGTTGCTGGCTAAGGTAATAATAACCATGATCTGCGTCGGTTTTGGATGGTGGTATGGCGTTTTTGGCGCGCTTTTTGGGAGCCGCTTTTTGCGTAGTGCAAAAACGACATTTGTCCGATCGGTCAGCTTTTTTTGGCGTGGTCAATATCTGTGCTGAGTTAGCAACGGTAGATGATTCCCAGCGGCATTGTTTTTCTGCGTTTGATACATAAGCCCGCATTCTTCTTGGAAGATGTTCGCGTTTCGTGCTACTTGTTTTGAAAGACCAAAAGAGCAGGGCAAGCAATGCGTGTAATGGGGCTGGACCCGGGGCTGAGGGTTCTTGGTTGGGGCGTTATAGATGTTACCGGCTCGAAGCTTTCTCACGTCGGAAATGGAGTCTGCAAAACCAAGACCGGCGATCTTGGATCGCGACTGGTATCGCTGTTTGATCAGCTTACAGAGATTTGGGGCCTCTATTTGCCAGACACGGCTGCCGTCGAGCATACCTTTGTTAACAAAGATGGCGCGGGAACCCTGAAGCTTGGCCAGGCACGGGGCATTGCCATGCTTGTGCCGGCGCGCGCTGGCATCGTTGTCGGCGAATACGCACCCAATGCCGTGAAGAAAGCAGTGGTGGGTGTCGGACATGCAGACAAACGGCAAGTTGAGCATATGGTCCGCATGCAGTTGCCGGGGGTGGAAATCGTCGGGCCGGACGCGGCAGACGCCTTGGCCATTGCAATTTGTCACGCCCATTTGGCGGCAACGGCTGCCCGCGTAGCAAGGGTGGTCGGATGATCGGAAAGCTGTCAGGCCGGATCGACTACCGCGGAAGTGATCACGTGCTCATCGATGTGCGAGGGGTTGGTTATATCGTTTACGTAAGTGAACGCACACTTGCCGCAATTCCGCGCGTGGGCGAAGTCGTGGCGCTCTATACCGATCTTCTGGTCCGAGAGGATTTACTGCAACTTTTTGGGTTTACGACCTTGGCAGAAAAGGAGTGGCACCGACTGCTAATGGGGGTCCAGGGCATTGGGGCCAAGGCATCGATGGCGATTTTGGGTACGCTTGGACCCGAAGGCGTTGGTCGCGCGATTGCATTGGGGGATTGGGCCTCTGTCAAGGCGGCCCAGGGCGTCGGTCCCAAAATTGCGCAGCGGGTTGTGAATGAGTTAAAGGGTAAAGCACCTGCGATGATGGCACTGTCAGAAAGTGCTCCGATCGATGGGGGCAGAGCGACGGATGTCATTGAAGATTTGGTGCCAGCCCCGACGAACACGCCGACCGTGTCCGCGCAGTCGGAAGCGCTGTCTGCTCTAACCAACCTAGGCTATAGCCCAGGCGATGCGACCCACGCCGTTGCGCAGGCTGCCGATACGCATCAAGGCGCTGACACCGCCATGTTGATACGCGAGGCCTTAAAGCGACTGGCGCCGAAAGGATGAAGCTTGAGGTCGAACTGGAGCTGCTTCCGATTCTTGAGCCAGGCACAGATCTGGTCCGCGCAGCATATTGGCGCATATTTTTGGAGCGCTCGATTCGGAAAGGCTGGAGTGGACTTTGACTGAACCTGATCCGACGTTGCGGCCTGACGCGAGACCGGAAGATACAGATCGCGCTTTACGCCCGAAAACACTGGATACCTTTGTGGGGCAGGCCGAAGCGCGTGCCAATTTGCGCGTCTTTATTGAAAGCGCGCGCCAACGCGGTGAGGCGATGGATCACACGCTGTTTCACGGACCGCCAGGCCTGGGGAAGACGACCTTAGCGCAAATCATTGCGCGTGAGTTGGGCGTGAACTTTCGAATGACGTCCGGTCCGGTTCTTGCGAAAGCAGGTGATTTAGCTGCGATCCTCACAAATCTTGAAGCGCGCGATGTTTTGTTCATTGACGAAATTCATCGGCTCAATCCCGCAGTGGAAGAAGTCCTGTACCCGGCGCTTGAGGATTTCGAACTGGATCTCGTGATCGGCGAGGGTCCGGCGGCGCGCACAGTTCGAATAGAACTGCAGCCCTTCACTTTGGTCGGGGCCACGACCCGTCTTGGATTGTTAACAACGCCACTAAGGGATCGATTTGGTATTCCGACGCGATTGAACTTTTACACGGACGATGAATTGTTCCAAATCGTTGCGCGCGGTGCGGGATTGTTGAGCGTTCCGTCTGAAGACGCGGGCGTCCGCGAGATTGCGCGTCGCGCGCGCGGCACCCCGCGCATAGCGGGGCGATTGCTAAGACGCGTGGTCGATTTCGCATTGGTCGAAGGCGACGGGCGATTGACCAAATCCTTGGCGGACAATGCTTTGACGCGGCTCGGCGTAGACGGACTTGGGCTAGATGGAGCGGATCGACGCTATTTGACACTCATTGCCGAAAACTATGCGGGGGGGCCGGTCGGCGTGGAAACCTTGTCGGCGGCGCTTTCTGAAAGCCGCGATTCAATCGAAGAAGTGATTGAACCCTACCTTTTGCAGCAGGGCCTCATTCAACGTACCCCGCGCGGGCGGATGTTGGCGGCCAAAGCGTGGGCTCATCTTGGGATGGCTGCGCCAAAAATCGAAGGGCAGGCGGGCCTGTTTTAGAACTCTTTTTTGACAGTGCTCCGTGCACAAGGGGACTGGTCGCTTTGGCAAGACTGCGCTAGCTCACTCGGCATGAATGTGCATGACGTAGAAAAGTTGTTCACGCGATCAGACGGTACTTATTTGTTCGCGCGTTGGGGGCGACCCATAGCACCCATTGTCTTTGGTGTGGACGACGCGACTTTGTCAGTGGTTAAAAGTGCCACAGAAGCAATTGTGGTCCTGGCGGGCCAT
>JARFRG010000231.1 GCA_029287375.1 Boseongicola sp.
GGCACTGTCACCGCAGGTGTCCCCGCCAGTGTCCACAGACCGTTCATAACGCTGTCCCCTGTTGACGACAGCCCTTCAGGCGCTGCCCCCAAAGCCGCCGGACACAAAATCGCATCAACCCCCAAGAATACATCCTCAAGTGCCGCGTTCAGCACCGCACGACACTCTAGCGCCGCCAAATAGGCGCCTGCACTCACCGCATTGCCTTCGACAATGGCAGCCTGCGTCGCCGCCCCCAAAGCCGTCACATCTCGATCAACGTAGTGCCGAAAATTATGCGCCATTTCCGCAAAGTTGATGACCCGCCGCTGCGCCTCGGCGCCCGCGAACTCCACGGGCAGGGTCACATCCACCACCTGCCCCCCAAGCCGCGTGCAAAGGCCTTCCAACGCCGCACGATAACCAGCGTCCACGCGATCCCATGCGGGCGGGCGCACAAACCCAAATACCAAAGGGCGCGCGACCGCACTCGACGCCACGTCCAAAAATGGCGGGCGATCACCGCGCAATGACGCCATATCCGCAGGATCATACCCGAACAAAACCTCGGCGAGCATCGCCGCACTCAGCGGGTCGGCGGCAAAAACGCCCAGCGTGTCCAAGGTCTGCGACTGATTCAAAACCCCGCGCCGTGCAATGGCTCCAAACGTCGGCTTGAATCCCGTTATCCCGCAGAACGATGCCGGACGGATCACCGACCCGCCTGTCTGCGTTCCCACGGCCAAAGGCACCATGCCATCCGCCACAGCCGCCGCAGATCCCGACGACGAGCCCCCCGGCGTGTGACCCAGATCATGCGGATTGCGTGTCTTGCCAGGCGTGAAATAGGCAAGCTCGGTCGTGACCGTCTTGCCCATGATAATCGCACCCGCGTCGCGCAACCGTTCCACCAAAGACGCATCCCGCGACGGCACCCTGCCGGTGTCCAAAGCACATCCGTTTTCGGTCGCAATGCCGGCAGTATCAATGACGTCCTTCAGGCCCACAGGAAGCCCATGCAGCGGCCCCAACACACCTCCGGACGCTCGGTGCGCATCCAGCGCGCGCGCCTGCGCCCGCGCAGCCTCCGCATCAAACCAGACCCAGGCCCGCACGTCCGCCTCACGCGCTTCAATCCGCGCGATACATTGCTCTGTTAGCGTCTCCGCCGACAAATCACCGGATGCCAGTTGATCCCGCAGATCAATCGCCGACGGCAAAACAGCTCCCGACGCTCCAAGCGTGTGCGACCCCCCGGCCATGTGTTCTTACCCGCTAAACAGGAAGTGCAGAACATCCCCGTCCTTCACTACATAGGCCTTGCCCTCGGCCCGCATTTTGCCAGCATCCTTGGACGGCTGCTCGCCCCCCAAAGCCACGTAATCCTCAAAGCCAATCGTTTCCGCCCGAATAAAACCCTTCTCGAAATCGCCGTGGATCACACCAGCAGCCTGAGGCGCCTTCGTGCCTTCCGGGATCGTCCAGGCTCGCGCCTCTTTTGGTCCGGCCGTAAAATAGGTCTGCAACTTCAACAATTCATAGCCAGCGCGGATCAACCGATCCAACCCGGCCTCCGCCAACCCAAGCTCCTCCAAGAACATCTCTGCCTCGTCCGGCTCCAACTGGCTGATCTCTTCTTCGATCTTTGCAGAAATCACCACCGACGCCGCGCCTTGCGCTGCCGCCATCTCTGCCACCCGCGCCGAAAGAGCATTGCCCTCAGACGCCTGGTCCTCGGCCACATTGCACACGAACAAGACCGGCTTGGACGTCAAAAGCTGCAACATTCCCCAGGCTTTCGCGTCGTCGGCCGACACTTCAACCGTACGCGCAGGTTGCCCGGCCTCCAGCACCTTGCGCGCCTCATTCAAAAGCCGCTCCTGCGCGACAGCCTCCTTGTCGCCACCACGGACTTTGCGCACGATATTCTGCAAGCGCCGCTCGATCGATTCCAGATCGGCCAGCATCAGTTCGGTCTCAATCGTTTCGGCATCAGCAACCGGATCAACGCGCCCCTCAACATGGGTCACATCGCCGTCCTCAAAGCACCGCAGGACATGCGCGATTGCATCGACTTCACGAATATTTGCCAGAAACTGGTTGCCAAGCCCCTCACCCTTCGACGCACCCTTCACCAGACCCGCGATATCGACAAAGGTCATCCGCGTGGGGATGGTCACCTTCGACTTGGCGATCTCGGCAAGCGTGTCCAGCCGCGCATCAGGCACTGCGACCTCGCCCACATTCGGCTCTATCGTGCAAAACGGAAAATTCGCCGCCTGCGCTGCCGCCGTCCGCGTCAATGCATTGAACAGCGTCGACTTGCCGACATTCGGCAGCCCAACAATACCCATCTTAAAGCCCATCACGCGCACTCCTTACCGTGTTGCGAGATGGCTCTATCGCCCGCCCCTCAAAGGTGCAAGCGCGCCCGCCCCTATTCGCGCCCAGCGCGCGCCGTCGCAGCCTGGAAAATGATGAACCACGCCAGCAGAATGAACATCG
Organism: Boseongicola sp.; assembly: GCA_029287375.1. Taxonomy (GTDB): domain Bacteria; phylum Pseudomonadota; class Alphaproteobacteria; order Rhodobacterales; family Rhodobacteraceae; genus Boseongicola. Next base: position 2,485 of record JARFRG010000231.1, read on the forward strand.
GATGCGTGAGCCCGCCCGAGAAAACCAATGCCGGAATCCAGATCAAAAACACCAGCACGCCCAGAAACGGACGTCCAGCAAAGACAATCGCCATCGGCGGCAGCAAGATTGCGAATAAGTAATTCATCCCGGTTAACTAAGCCTGCCACCGCTCCATTTCCAGAACGCATCGCGAAAAATCCAAGCCCCACCTTGCAAACAGTCCCACATTGCGCGACAGAAAACCCAGACAAGGAAAGAGTGCTGGCATGACCCGTATCGACGCAAAATTCGCCGACCTGAAGGCACAGGGGCGCAAAGCCTTTGTCACCTACGTCATGGCAGGCGACCCCGATTTCGACACCTCTCTCGAGATCGTGCGAGGACTTCCGGCTGCGGGCGTTGATATCATCGAACTGGGCCTGCCCTTCACCGATCCGATGGCAGACGGCGCGACGATCCAACTCGCAGGGCAACGCGCGCTCGCCAGCGGTATGAGCTTGCAAAAAACGCTCGATCTCGCCCGCGCGTTTCGCGAACAGGACGACACCACGCCGATCGTCCTCATGGGCTATTATAACCCAATCTATTCGCGCGGCGTTGACCGCTTCTTGATTGATGCCAAAGCCGCCGGGATCGACGGGCTGATTGTCGTGGATCTACCGCCCGAAGAAGACCCAGAACTCTGCATTCCGGCCCAAGCCGCAGGTCTCAACTTCATTCGCCTCGCGACCCCAACAACGGACGACAAACGCCTGCCCAAAGTGCTGCAAAACACCTCGGGCTTCGTCTACTACGTCTCAATTACAGGGATCACCGGGGCCGCGAATGCCGTCGCTGGCGACGTCGGCCCCGAAGTGGCACGGATCAAATCCGCAACCGATTTGCCCGTTATCGTCGGCTTTGGCATCAAAACTCCCGAAGGGGCTGCCAAAATCGCGGGCGTGGCTGATGGCGTCGTCGTCGGCTCAGCCATCGTCGAGAAGATCGCGCAAAACGATAGCCCTGCGGACGTTCTCGCCTTCGTCAAGTCATTGGCAGACGGCGCGCACAGCACCTGAACCGATCAGGGCGTTTCGTACTCGGACCCCAGCCGCGAATACCGCTGCTCGGTCACCGCATCCAGTGTCTCTTCCTTGGTCTCTTTGGGCGCACGCCGTCCAAAAACCACACCAAGAAACGATTCAAGTATAGAAGCCGAAAGTACAATTCCGGCAATCGTCAGTAATTCCATAACACTGGCCCTCTTTACAAAACCCACCCAAAGAAAAAACGGGGCCCGCACCAACCGGGATTATGATCCGGCGGCTATGAAAGCTGCGCGACCCCCAGGGCGGCGCAGCTAAACGCGGGCCCCGCGGCTTAAGTCGAGTAAGAGATATAGCGTCGGCTAACCGGACGCGCGTCTTCTTCAGGCTCTTCAGCCTGTTCAGGCCAGATAAAGCGCTCGTAGTCTGCAGTCTCAGGGGCGCGACGCGCATCAAGGCGAACCTTGATCAGCACAATCAGCGCCACGATGAACGGCACAGAATACAATACATACGGGATGTGGATCGAAATCTCACTCATAACCAGACACTCACTAACACAAAGATTTACAACAACTTTTATAGATTATGTCTATGGCCATATTAGGGCGGAATTGGGGCATTTTTTACATGATTCAGCCACACCCCGGCCACAATCAACGGCGCTGGCGGCAACAAAAAAACCCGGGCGAGAACGCCCGGGTCAAGTTTGCTCTAAGACTGAAAGGAAGGGGTATCAGCCTTTCGAGAAGTCTGGATAAGCTTCCATGCCAAGCTCGGATGTATCGAGACCCTGGATTTCCGCCTCTTCGCTCACCCGAATGCCCATCACACCCTTCAGCACCATCCAAAGGATGTAGCTGACAACAAAGGTGAACACACCGTAAGCAATGATCCCGGTGATCTGCGCAACAAGGCTTGCGTCGCCGTTGTAAAAGACAACTGCGATCGTGCCCCAGATACCTGCGAACAGGTGAACCGGAATGGCACCAACCACGTCGTCGATCTTCAGCTTGTCAAGGAACGGCACCGCAAAGACCACGATGATACCGCCGACTGCACCGATCCAAAGAGCACCGAACAATGTCGGAGCAAGTGGCTCCGCCGTGATGGACACCAGACCGGCAAGCGCGCCGTTCAGAACCATCGTCAGGTCGACCTTTTTGTACATGATCTGCGTCAGAACCAGCGCTGCAATCGCACCGGCTGCCGCTGCCATGTTGGTGTTGGCAAAGATACGGCTGATGTCGGTGATGTCGCCAACAGTGCCAGCAGCAAGCTGCGAACCACCGTTAAAGCCGAACCAACCCAGCCACAGGATAAACGTCCCCAAAGTCGCCAGCGCAAGGTTCGAACCCGGCATCGGAATAACTTTGCCGTCCTTGTACTTGCCGATACGTGCGCCAAGAACGAGGGCTCCAGCCAAAGCAGCCCAGCCACCAACCGAATGCACAATCGTCGAACCGGCGAAGTCAGAAAAGCCCATCTCGGACAACCAACCGCCGCCCCACTGCCAGGAACCGGAAATCGGATACATGACACCGGTCAGGACGGTGACAAAAATCAGGAACGGCCACAGCTTGATGCGCTCCGCCAAAACACCCGAAACGATCGACGCCGTCGCGGCGACAAACATCAACTGAAAGAAAAAGTCCGATCCAACGGATGCATAGTCAAGCGCCGCATCTGCTGCCGCAAGACCAACCGGCTCAAGCGATGTCGCCGAAAACCACGGACCCATCCAACCAGAAATCCACCAGCCATCGCCGGGGTACATAAGGTTGAAACCGATCAGCCAGTACATGATCGACGCAATTGAAAACAAAGCAATGTTCTTGGTCAGCTGCATGGTGACGTTCTTGGAACGCACAAGGCCCGCCTCAAGCATGGCAAACCCGGCAGCCATCCAGAACACAAGAAAACCGCCCACAAGGAACAGTAGTGTTGTCAGGATATATGGCTGAATGTCCGGCGCAGCATCCTGGGCCAGTGCCATCGACGGCAGCAATACTGCTCCAGCCGACGCAGATATGAGTGTCTTGAAGTTCATCTGAGTTAATCCCTTTCTGCGCGGATCAGATTGCGTCGTCGTTCGATTCGCCCGTGCGAACACGCAATGCGCTCTGCACGTCGAGTACGAAGATTTTGCCGTCGCCGATTTTGTCGGTCTTGGCAGTCGTTGCGATGGTCTCGACGACCTGGTCCGCCATGCTGGCAGCCACGACGATCTCAAGCTTGACCTTCGGCACAAAGTTCACGGCGTATTCTGCGCCGCGATAGATTTCTGTGTGACCAGACTGCGAGCCAAAGCCCTTGATCTCGGTCACCATCATGCCGCGCACTCCTATGGACGTGAGCGCTTCGCGCACCTCCTCAAGTTTGAACGGCTTGATTGCTGCAATGATAAGTTTCATCGTTCCCCTTCCGACTAAGCGAGCCCCTTCGCTCGCGGTATGGACGAAGAAAGAGCCTTGCTGCACCGCGGCATCAAGGAGGCAAGGGACAGATTATCGTCGAAAAACACTCGAGTTGCACAATTTTTGCACAAATTGGCGCTTTTGATTAATTTTTAATCATATCATAGATTGTCCGACGTCGCGACGCGGGCAGAAATCGCTCTCTACATTTGGTGATTCAGTGCTTATGTTGCAAACCAGAGCAGTATTGGATCCAACGGCATGAGTGGTACGGGCAAAGGGCGTCCGCCGCTGGTTGCAGACAAACGAAACACAAAAAAAGCAGCCGCAGCACAGCCCCGGAAAGTAAAGACAAGACGGAAGAAAACGGCGCGCCGCGTCCGTTCCCGGAACCCGTTTGTCTGGTTGTTCCGCTTTCTTTTCCGCCTTGTCTGGGGCATCGGCTGGCGGGTCACAGCCATCGCCTCGCTCGTCATCGGTGGCGCCGTCATCTTCTATGCGGCCACTTTGCCCCCCGTCACGGATCTCCTCGATGCACGCGCACGCGGATCCGTCACCATGCTGGATCGCACGGGTCAGGTCTTTGCATGGCGCGGAGAACAATTCGGCGGCCAGATCACGGCGCAAACCGTATCGCCCTTTCTCAAGAACGCCATTGTCGCGACCGAAGATCGGCGCTTTTACAGCCACTTCGGCATCTCTCCACGCGGCGTGGCCAGCGCCATCCGTATCAATCTTTCCGAAGGTCGCGGCCCGCTCTCCGGCCACGGCGGCTCTACAATCACCCAACAAACCGCCAAACTTCTTTGCCTTGGTGATCCCTTCGACCCGACCCAAGGTGTAACCGAGGCCGAATACGAAACCGACTGTCGCCGGGGAACACTGACCCGAAAGTTAAAAGAAGCCGTCTACGCGATGGCGATGGAACTGCGCTATTCCAAGGACGACATCCTCACGATCTACCTCAATCGTGCCTACCTCGGCGCTGGCACACGCGGTTTCGAAGCAGCTGCACAACGCTATTTTGGCCGCTCTGCCAACGAACTCCTCCCGGCTGAAGCCGCCATGCTTGCAGGCCTTCTCGTCGCCCCAACCCGATATGCACCGACGGCCAACCTCCAACGCTCGCGCGACCGCGCCAACCTGATCATCGGCCTTATGGAAAATCAGGGCAGACTCACCGCCGACGAGGCGCGCTTTGCCCGCGCAAACCCGGCCGAGCTCTCCGAAGCCGCAGAAGCCCGCGCAGGCGGTTACTTCGCCGATTGGGTCATGGATCAGGGTCCGGCCTTCCTCACCGGCGACACCACCGAAGACGTGGTGATCCGCACGACGTTTGACCAAAACATTCAGTCCTCCGCCGAAGAGGCCCTTCAATGGGTCTTTGACAACAAGGTCCGCGAAGGAAGCGAAGCACAGGCCGCCATCGTCGTGATGAGCGCGGACGGTGCCGTGCGCGCCATGGTCGGAGGTCGCAAATTCCGAGGCGTCGCAGGCCAGTTTAACCGCGCAATTCAGGCCAAACGTCAAACCGGATCCGCCTTTAAACCCTTCGTCTACGGTGCCGCCCTCGACCTTGGCTATTCGCCCAACGACACCGTCACCGACGAACCGCTCTGCATGGACGTCCCCGGCTCGGGCCAATGGTGTCCGTCCAACTATTCCCGCGATTACAAAGGTTTGGTCACTCTCACCGACGCCCTCGCGCAATCCCTCAACATCCCAGCCGTCAAAGTGTTCGACCGCGTGGGCCGCGAGGCCGTTGTAAATATCGCGTCTGATTTTGGCATCGAAAGCGACCTCGCCGTGGGCCCCGCCCTCGCCCTTGGCACATCGGAGTCAACGCTTCTCGAAATGACCGGCGCCTACGCTGGCATCCTGAACGGCGGCTCCTCAGTCGCTCCCTACGGCCTCGTTGAACTCAGCCTCAAAGGCGAAGCAGATCCGCTTCTCAGTCAGGAGGGCGGCATCGGCGAACGCGTCATTACCGAACAAGCCGCCCGCGACCTCACCTATATGATGAGCGAGGTCGTCAACCGCGGCACCGGAACCCGCGCCCGCCTCAGTGATCGCCCTGCCGCCGGAAAAACCGGCACAACGCAGGCGGCGCGCGACGCGTGGTTCATCGGCTTTACCGCAGACTACGTCGCCGGCGTCTGGATGGGCTACGACGACAACACACCGCTTGCCGGCGTCACCGGAGGCGGCTTGCCCGCTGAAATCTGGCGCGAAACCATGACCCGCGTACACAAGGGAATGCCTGCGCGCGCGCTCCCCATGTCTGCCCCCTCGCAGGCCCCGCAAGTCGCCACAGAACAACGCCCACGACGCACGACGCCCTCAAACAGCGACAACGCTGTCGAGCGCGTCATCCTCAATGTCTTAAACGAACTTTTCGGAAACTAGGCATCGCCTCGCAAGCGCCAAAAAAGCGCGCCTCACAGGGTCTTCTTGAACCCAAAATGGCTCGCCACAAAACCTTCTCGCTCGTAAAATCGCCGTGAGTCGACGCGCGACTGGTTCATCGTCAATTGCAGCAATGCAGCGCCCGCCGACCGCGCCCGCGCCTCGGCGTCAGCGACCAAAAGACGCCCGACACCCTGCCCGCGAAGATCCGCCGCGACACGCACACCTTCAATCTGCGCCCGCAGCGCGCCCGCCAGCGAAATCCCCGGAATAAGCGTCAACTGATAGGTCGCGACGATCTCGCCTGCGACCTCACCGACAATCAAACGGTTACCCGGCATTCCCATCATTTCGTCAAAAGCGGCCAGGTAGACGTCCATCTCAGCCAGTTCGCGCAACTGCCCCAGACCGTCATCACGTAGCAAGCCAACTGCCCCCGCCACATCGCCCCGCAATGCTTCGCGGAACGCAACGCTCACCCGGCAGCCTCGATGAACGCGCGTATCATGGCGATATCCTTGACCCCCGGCGCACTTTCCACCCCAGACGAAACATCGACCTGGCGTGCGCCCGTCAGCGCTACAGCCTGCGCCACATTCTCGGGCGTCAATCCGCCCGCCAACATCCACGGACACGTCAATGGATGTCCAGCCAGCAACGCCCAATCAAACGACAACCCGTTGCCCCCCGGAAGCACCGCATCTCGCGGCGGCTTGGCATCCACCAGCAACTGATCGGCCACCGACCCATATACCTCAAGGGCCTTCAGATCGCTCTCATCCGCAACCCCAAGCGCCTTCATTACCGGCAAACCGAACCGCCGCTTGACCTCTTCCACGCGCTCCGGGCTTTCGGACCCGTGCAGCTGAAGCATGTCCAATGCCACACCATCCGTGATCCGGGCCAACAAGGCATCGCTTGCATTTACCGTCAGCGCGACCTTGGCCACGCCGGGGGGAACATCAACCGCCAATGCAGCCGCCTGTGTGATTGTGACATTGCGTGGAGATTTCTCGAAAAAGACAAAACCCACATAGGCCGCTCCCGCATCAGCGGCGGTGGCGACCGTCTCGGCGGTCGAAAGACCGCAGATTTTTGTTCGGGTTTTTCTGGTCATTGTGCAGCCGGTCTAAACGACCTCTTAACGACCCTCAAGAAGGGCCAGCACATCATCACCCTGCCGTGTGGGAACACCGCTTGATTTCAGCTCTTTTTCAAGCTGCTCGCGCGTCTGGCGCTCGACCACCGCAACACGGCGATACTTGTGCTCGCGGATCCATTCCCAGACAAATCCAAGCACAACACCGAACATTACAGCGATCAACAAAACCACGAAAACCGGCAAAGTGATCTCCCAGGAAAAACCGAATAGACCCGACAATTCCTCAGGCAACAAACGCAAAGTGATTGGGCCGCGATTTGCGATCGCGATGGTAACCATCACAATCGCAAGCGCGGCCAGTATACCGTATCGAATATGACGCATGGACGTGTGTGTCCTAATTTCCGTTCAAACGGTCTCTAAGAAGCTTGCCAGTCTTGAAGAATGGCACGTGTTTTTCTTCCACCTTGACGCTCTCACCGGTACGCGGATTGCGCCCAACACGGGCATCCCGCTTCTTGACCGAAAATGCACCGAACCCGCGTAGCTCAACGCGATCGCCGCGTGACATAGCGTCAATGATCTCGTCAAAGATAGTCGACACAATACGTTCGACATCGCGCTGGTAAAGGTGGGGGTTCTCGTCTGCGATTTTCTGGACCAGTTCTGATCTGATCATGTTTCCCCCCGAAGGTTGTTAGCATTTATCCGCGCCTCTGACGGACACGGTGAATAGACCGACTATAGCCGAAATCTTGGCGGGAAAAACAACATTGGCGACTCATTTTTGCGGAAAATTTACTCTATGGCCCTGAAAAGCGGGGGAAAACGCGAACCATTGGTGAACTGGCAGGGTTCGAAAATTGCGCGGCCGATATTTCTGCGATGCGGCACCGGGTCCGATTCGTCGCCAATTGGCCTGCGCAGCCGACCGAAAACGGCTCTAAAACGGAAAAAGCCCGCGGCCTGAACCGCGGGCTTTTCTGTCCCAGTATAGCGGGCTCAGACCTTACTTTTCGTCACCCTTCAGGGCGGCGCCAAGAATGTCACCAAGCGACGCACCGGAATCCGAAGATCCGTACTGCTGAACGGCTTCTTTCTCTTCGGCAATCTCGCGTGCTTTGATCGACAGTCCCAAACGGCGGGTCTTGGCGTCGACGTTGGTGACGCGAACGTCGACCTTGTCGCCAACCGCAAACCTGTCAGGGCGCTGCTCGGCACGGTCGCGGCTCAGGTCCGAACGACGAATGAATGACTTCATGCCTTCGTATTCAACCTCAACACCACCGTCTTCGATGGATGTCACAACAACCGTGATGATCGACCCGCGTTTCACACCGTCAACAACTTCTGTGAAGCTGTCATCAAGAGCTTTGACGCTCAAAGAGATACGCTCTTTCTCGACGTCCACTTCGGTGACAACGGCCTTGACCGTGTCGCCCTTGCGGAAATCCTGGATCGCATCTTCGCCGCGCTGGTCCCAGCTGAGGTCCGAAAGGTGAACCATGCCGTCGATGTCGTTTTCGAGACCGATGAACAAACCAAACTCGGTGATGTTCTTGACTTCGCCTTCGACGTGCTGACCAACAGGGTTGGCTTCTGCGAAGACTTCCCACGGGTTGCGCTGTGTTTGCTTGAGACCAAGCGATACACGACGCTTTGCGCTGTCGATTTCCAGAACCATGACTTCGACTTCCTGAGACGTCGAAACGATCTTGCCTGGGTGTACGTTCTTCTTTGTCCAGGACATTTCCGAAACGTGAACCAGACCTTCAACGCCTGCTTCCAGCTCAACGAATGCACCGTAGTCGGTGATGTTCGTTACGCGGCCCTGATGCGTGGTACCAAGGGCGTACTTCGCTTCGACAGCATCCCAAGGATCGTCCTGCAGCTGCTTCATGCCAAGGCTGATACGGTGGGTTTCTTTGTTGATCTTGATGATCTGAACCTTGACGGTTTCGCCAATTGTGACGATTTCCGAAGGATGGTTCACACGGCGCCATGCCATGTCCGTGACGTGCAACAGACCGTCAACACCGCCGAGATCAACGAACGCACCATATTCGGTGATGTTCTTGACAACACCGTCAACGGCGTCGCCTTCGGTGATGTTCGCGATGACTTCTGCGCGCTGTTCTGCACGGCTCTCTTCAAGGATCGCACGACGCGACACAACGATGTTGCCCCGACGACGGTCCATCTTGAGGATTTGGAACGGCTGCTTGAGACCCATCAATGGGCCAGCGTCGCGCACAGGACGAACGTCCACTTGCGAACCTGGAAGGAACGCAACCGCGCCGCCCAGATCGACCGTAAAGCCGCCTTTGACACGACCAAAGATCGCGCCTTCGACTTTGGCTTCGTCGGCATATGCCTTTTCCAGCTTGTCCCAGGCTGCTTCGCGGCGGGCTTTGTCGCGGCTGATAACCGCTTCGCCACGCGCGTTTTCAACGCGATCAAGGAACACCTCAACCTCGTCACCAACTGCGATTTCCGGGGCTTCGCCTGGATTGGCGAATTCTTTAAGCTCAACGCGGCCTTCCATTTTGTAGCCGACGTCGATGATGGCCTGTCCCGCTTCGATTGCGATGACTTTGCCTTTGACAACCGAACCCTCGTCCGGTGTGTCCATTTCGAAGCTTTCGTTCAGAAGGGCTTCGAAGTCCTCCATAGTTGTTTTAGCGCACATGCGTTTATCGTTTCCTAATCTACGTTTTTTCACTGGCCGCGCGGTTGTCTCCGCCGGTCTTTGGGTTGGTCCATGACGGTCACTTGGTAAACGCAAAACAACAAGGGTCGGCGATAACCGACCCTGCTCAAGTCTCTGCGCTCACGGTTGTAACCACCGCTTTGACGCGCGCTTCATAGGGCGATTGGCCCTGTTACGCAAGCCTTTCAGGCAAGTTTGCGCAAAGTCCAGCACACCCCCTGCCCCCCGCCTTGTTCCGGGCAACGCAGCCGCGCGATCCAACTGCGCCAAACGCGCCCTGTGGCGCTCGTGAAAAACGTCAGGATACTGCGTGCGAATATCGATATCATTGAACCACATTCCGGGAGACCTCTTCCTGTCTGTTGCCCCCCGAGCATGCCCGATTGCAGCGCCATCACATTTCGGCTATGACCGAAACATGACGAGTATTGTCTCCATCTCCGAAATCGCCTTCCTGATCGGCGATCCCGCACGTACAAACATGCTGTTCTGCCTGCAAACCTCGGAAATGGCCTCTGCCGCCGACCTTACGCGCGCCGCAGGCGTCGCCCCCAGCACGGCCAGCGAACACCTTGCCAAACTGACGCAAGCGGGTCTTATCACCGCAACCCAGATGGGCCGCCACCGCTACTTCGCACTTGCCTCCCCGCAGGTCGCCGAACTCCTCGACGGCATGGACGCCCTCGCCTCGAAACTTGCCCCAAACGGCCCTCCGTCGCTCAGAAATGATCAGGCCGCCCTTCACGCCCGCACCTGCGGCGACCACCTCGCAGGTCACATCGGCGTCGCCCTCACCCAATCCCTCCTTGCCAACGGCCACATCCGCCAGAATGGCAACACGCTCACCCTGTCGCGCTCCGGTCGCGCACTCCTCCACGACCTCGATGTCCCGCTCGACCCCCTCACGCAATCGCCCCGCCGCCTCCTGTCGCTTTGCCACGACTGGAGCGAAGACGCCTTCCATCTGGGAGGCGGCCTCGGCGGCGCTCTCCTCCAGACCTTCCTCGCACGCGACTGGATGCGCCGCCCAAAGGGCCGCACCTTCGTCGACATCACCCCAAAGGGCCGCACGATACTGCGTAAAGCCTTCGGAATTAACGCCAACGCGCCGGCGTCCGGCTAAGTCAATTCTGCAAAGTCGCAGCTCGGTCCGCGTAAGACTGCAAATGCTCGACCGCGTAGTCGACAACCTGATGCACCGGACTGTCCGGCCCCACATTGGCGGGCCACACGGCAAACAACTCCACAGGCTTCAGCGCCAAATCCGGCAATAGCCGCACCAACCGCCCTTCCCGCACAGGCTCAACCACATAACTGCGGATCGTCGGAAATACCCCAAGCCCGGCCGCACAAAGCACTTCCCCCATAATCACCGAATCCATCGAGGCGCGCACCGGCATCTCCGGCACCTTGGCCTGTGGGTCGCTCACCAAGACACGCAGCGTCACCCCTTCAGGGCTTTCAATCCAGTCCCATCCTGCAAGATCATCAAGCGTCCGCGGCATACCTCGCTCCGCCACATAGCCAGCGCTCGCAACCATCCAGACCTCATCCGTGAAAACCTTGCGCGCCTTATAACTCGAATCCGCCAGACCTCGAAAACCCGACCGAAACGCCAGATCATATGGCGACCCTTCCAGCCCGACGAGGCTGTCCCCGAAATGCAGCGTCAAATGCAGCTTTGGAAACCGGGCCACCAATCCACTGTGGAACTCCCGATAGACCGGATGCACCGACCCCGACGGCAACGTAATCCTCAAGCGCCCCTCCGGCTGATCGCGCCGCCGTGACATCGCACCCAGCCCCGCCTCTGCCGCCTCCGTCATCCGTCGCGCACTTTCCAGCAACTCCGCCCCCGCATCCGTCAGCGAAATCCGCCGCGTTGTCCGATACAGCAAAGCAAACCCCAAATGGTCCTCAAGCTGCGACACATGGTGGCTCACCACCGATGGCGACAAATTCAGCACCTTCGCGGCCCCCCGAAACGAGCCCACGTCGATCACGGCCTTGAACACGGCCATCCTATGCATCTGATCCAGCATTGTTCGATCTGATAGAACAATGAAACCGAAAATACACGGATTTTCTCACCATACCCTGTGCTGCAAAGTGAAATCACCGCTTCAACAGCAAGGACCACCCCATGACCCGCATGATCACCATCGCCCGCATCGACCGAAGCAAACAACGCGACAACTGGATCGCCGAAAACAACGCCGAGTTCGGCCAATACGCCACCGTCGACGGCGCTTTCGATCACCCCGAAGACAAAAACCAAATGACCGTCGTGATGAACGTCACCGACCTGGACGGTCTGCGCGCCATCTCCCGCACCCCCGATGGCGACGCCTTCATGCGCGAACGCGGTTTCGTCGAGCAACTCGACTACTTCCTCGAGGCTTGATCCATGCGCCTCACAAAACTCCTCGCCCGCCTTCTCGACGGCACCCCGGCCCCACGCCCCGCAAGGTCTGCCGACGACTTCCTCATCGACCTCATCTGCTCACAACAAGACCTGCCATTCTACCTACACCCACCCATCAGTCGGCGCTAAGGCCCCAAGATCACAGAGCCCCCGGCGCGCAATCCGCTCCGGGGTCATTCGTCCAGGCATCTCGTTCAACCCCAGTGATCTCATCACCAAAACCGCTCAAAGTGATTTGGCGAACCCGCAAACCACAATTCAAACGCCCCGATCTCCAGCGCATCCCAATTCCCGAACAATAAAATCGCTCCTGCCCCTGGCCTCGGTTCTGATCCCGTCGGGTTGCGAACTCGCTCTTTTGCCGCTGGCTTCGGCTCTATTGGTCGGTGAGGTCATGGTAGCAGCCGCGGACGATAAGGAAGACGTCGAAAATGAGGAAAAACAAAACCGCGCTTGGTCGAGAACCCTCCCCCGTTGGTGGTGTTCGCCGCGCACCGGAGCACTCAAGGGTTTAACCCTGAGACAACGCAGTTTCGGGATGAACTGTATTTCACAAAAAGACGGGTTAACCTGCCAATACTGTGGCTTCGCAAATATCGTTGAGCGAGAGACACATGCAGGGTGGCGCTTTTTCTTCAATAAATGGCTTACCGAGGTAACTTGGCAGAAAGTTAAAGGCGTCAGGCGAGAGCAACACTTTTTATGGTGAATTCCCCGACAGACCTAATGTACTTCGCCCCGACTTTTGCGACCCAAACATCGAACAAGTTGCTCTGAAGCCATTCGACAACTTTCACCGGCGCTCAAAAGGGCACGCCTAACACAGCGGGACGAAAACAACCCTCACCCATACTTCTCAGGCCCAACCCACTGCGTCACGTTATAGCGATCCCCATGCGCCCAACCCAAAGGCAAGGACGCTTCAATTGCAGTCACCTGATCGCCAGACAATTCCAACTCCGCCCCCCGAATGAGCTCCGCCAGATGCGCCACCGACTTGGTCCCCGGAATAGGCACCACGTGGTCCCCCTTGGCTCGGCACCATGCCACCGCCAAAGCCGCCGCCGGTTCGCCCATCTCGCGCGCCAAAGCCAAAAACGGCTTCACCGCCTCAAGGTTCTTCGAATAATTTGGCTCCATAAACCGTGGATTGGTGCCTAAAAACGGAATGCTCCCCAAAGCCTCCCGCGTGAACGGCGCATCCGTCAAAAACGACCGTCCCACGGGCGAGAACGCAACCAATGTCACGCCCAGCTCACCACAAGCCTGCACCAACCCCATCTCACAAGCCCGCGTAGACAAGGAATACTCCGACTGCACCGCCGTCACCGGAAACTCGGCATGCGCCTCGCGCAAAGAATTCGGAGCAATCTCAGAAAACCCGATTCCCTTGATCTTCCCTTTTTCCACAAGCCGCCCCAACGACCCCGCAACCTCCGCAATCGGAATAGCCGCTTCGCGCCGATGCACATAAAAAAGATCGACATACTCCACACCCAAGCGCTTTAAAGATCCATCCAGCTCTGCCTCCAGATAAGCGCCCTCGTTATTGAACCGCCGGTCCGGATCGCCGATCACAATCCCCGCCTTCGTCGCGATCTTCCAGTTCTCGCGCATCCCCGGCCGATCCTTCAACCAGGAACCGCAAATCTCCTCCGAGCGCCCCTCACCGTAAATATTCGCCGTATCCAGATGCGTCACACCCGCCTCAAAACAGGCATCCAACACCTCGTTCGACTTCTCCTGCGTGGTGCCGCCATAGGCGCCCGCAAAGGACATCGCCCCTAATCCAAACTGCGTGATCTCGGGCCCATTCGCCCCAAGCGTCGTCGTCTTCATGCCCCTGCTCCTTCCAAACCCGCTGCGACCACAGCCACTGCCGCTGCCAAAGCTGTCTCTATATCCATCTCAGACGTATCGATCAAAACCGCATCAGCCGCCGCGCGCATCGGCGCATCGGCGCGCCCCATATCCCGCGCATCCCGCTTCAAAACCTCGTCCAGCACGTCGTCAAATTCTGCCGCCTGCCCCGATGCGCGCAACTCGTCAAACCGCCGCCGCGCCCGCACTTCAGCACTCGCCGTGACAAAAAGCTTCACCTCCGCACCCGGACAAATAACCGTCCCGATGTCGCGCCCATCCAACACCGCCCCACCGTCGCGCCGCGCAAACTCGCGCTGAAACGCCACCAGAGCGCTGCGTACTTCCGGGATCGTCGCCACCTGAGATGCCAACTCTGCCACACTTTGCGTGCGCAATCCGTCTCGCGCCAAATCCTCCGGCGTCACAGCACGCGCCGCCGCCTCAGGCGAAAACCCGGTCTCCAAGACCTTCCGCCCGGTCGCACGATACAAAAGCCCGGTGTCCAGATGCGCAAACCCGAACCGCGCAGCCAAAGCCTTGCTGATCGTGCCCTTTCCCGCCGCCGCCGGCCCATCAATGGCAACCGTAAACCGCAACCTTCACCCTTTTTCAAATACCTACAGGGGGTGTGGGGGACAGCGTCCCCCAACCTACCTGCGATCCGCAAATGCGCAGCGCAAAGCCTAAACCGCGCGTTTCAGTGCGTCCACCAGATCGATCTTCTCCCAGGAAAACCCACCATCGGCCTCAGGCGCGCGGCCAAAATGCCCATAAGCCGCCGTGCGCTGATAAATCGGCTTGTTCAACTCCAGATGCTCGCGAATACCGCGTGGGCTCAAATCCATCGTCGCCCGCACAGCCTTCTCGATCATCTCAGGCGGGATTTCACCCGTCCCGAACGTATCGGCATAAACCGATAAAGGCTTCGACACCCCAATCGCATACGACAACTGAATAAGACACTTTTCAGCCATGCCAGCAGCCACAACATTCTTCGCCAGATACCGCGCCGCGTACGCTGCCGAGCGATCCACCTTCGTCGGATCCTTGCCCGAGAAAGCCCCACCCCCATGCGGAGCCGCCCCGCCGTAAGTATCTACAATAATCTTGCGCCCCGTCAGACCGGCGTCCCCGTCCGGCCCGCCAATCACGAACACACCCGTCGGATTGACCCACCACTCGGTCGCGTCGGTCAACCACCCATCCGGCAACACCTCCCGGATATACGGCTCCACAATCGCGCGAATATCGTCGCTCGTCTGACTTTCATGGGCATGTTGCGTCGACAAGACGATCGACGTCACCTCAACCGGCATGCCATCCTCATAGCGCAGCGACAGCTGGCTCTTGGCATCGGGCCGCAAGGTCGGTTCAGCGCCCGACTTCCTCGCCTCCGCCAAACGCTTCAAAATCGCATGCGCATAATGAATAGGCGCTGGCATCAACTCCGGCGTCTCACCGACGGCATAACCGAACATGATCCCCTGATCGCCCGCGCCCTCGTCCTTGTTGCCACTCGCATCCACACCCTGCGCGATATGCGCCGACTGCTTGTGCAACAGATTGGTGATCTTGCAGGTCGCGTGATGAAACTCGTCCTGCTCGTAGCCGATATCCTTGATGCAAGCCCGCGTGATCCCCTCGATCCGTCCCAGATACTCGTCCAGACGACCCGCATCACTCAGACCAACCTCGCCGCCGATCACCACACGGTTCGTCGTGGCAAAGGTCTCGGCCGCCACCCGCGCCTCGGGTTCCTCGGTCAAAAACGCATCGAGCACCGCATCCGAAATGCGATCACACACTTTGTCGGGATGACCTTCCGAGACACTCTCGGACGTGAAAATATAGTTCTGGCGATTCATGGGATAGTGCTCCGTTGTCAAATTAAACCGTCACGTCAGGAAGCCGTTGTGACAGTTCGTCCGCGTTAAAGTGTTCACGACGCCTTGGCAATGCTGTTGCGGCGCTCCGCGACAGTAAGCGCGGTCAGCGTTACTAAAAGGAAAATTGCGGCAGGAATATCCCCGGTTCGCGCATATATCGTGGCAGACCGCGCGCGCGGCACTTCCACGTCAAGAAACCCGGCCTCGCCCAAATCAAGCGATTCGATCACCTCTCCGCGCGCATCAATCACCGCAGAAACACCCGTATTTGCAGCCCTGATCAGCGAAAGCCCTTGCTCGACTGCACGAAACCGCGCCTGATCCAGATGCTGAAACGGCCCGGATACAGTGCCGAACCACGCGTCATTTGTAATTTGCAAAAGGTAATCTGGCCGCTGCAATCCGCGCCCATGGCCCGGAAAAATCGCCTCATAACAAATGAGCGGCAAAGCCCGCCCCAAAGGCGTGTCAATCAGCCGAACCCCCACACCCGGCGAAAACCCATAACCGTCGCGCGCCGCAAAAGACCGCAAACCCAATACCTGTACCACCTGCCCAAACGGGATATATTCCCCGAACGGCACCAGATGCACCTTGTCATACACCTCGCCCGCCAGCCCGTTCGGCCCGACAACAATCAGCGAATTGTGATTGCGCCCGGCCTCGCTCCGATTGATGCCAGTCACCACAGGCACCCCTTCGGCAGCCCCCGCAATCTGCCCCAGAACCGGCGCCGCCCGGTCCAGCCGATAAGGCAGAGCCGTCTCCGGCCAGACGATCAGGTCCACGTTCTGCTTGGCTGCCCCTGTGAATTCGATCTGACGTTCGACAAAGATATGCGCGCGCTCAGGGTCCCACTTTTCATCCTGCGGCGCATTTGGCTGCACCAACCTCACTGTCCCCAGAAAACCGCTCGAGGGAGGACTGCCTCTCAGCCCGACACCAACCCCAAAAAGCCCGGCCACCACCAGACACAGCCCCAGAATCCCCGGCGCGCGCCAGAGACGCCTCGACCTCTCGCGCCCGCGCAAAAGCATCGGCAAAGCCGCGATAAACAACGTGACCACGCTCAATCCATAAGGCCCAACCAGCGAAGCGATCATCCGCACCGGCGTCTCCGCCCAGATATAAGCCGGCAAAGCCCATGGAAACCCGGTGAACACATGACCCCGCAGCATCTCAGCCGCCGCCAAAGCCACCACAAAGACCAAGACCCGCCCGGCCCCGATCCACCCGGCAAGCGCCCAAAACAAAGCCAACCCACCCGCCATGAACACCAAAGCGAACGGCGCCATCCACCCATGCCGCGCCACATCCACCAAAAACGGCTCAATGATCCACAACAGGGACAAAGCGAAATACCCAACGCCCCCAGCCCAGGCAGCCCAGGCCGCACGCACACGAGACAGACCCGGCCCAGCATCTTCTGTTTCCAAATATCCCGGGGTCCGGGGCAGAGCCCCGCAAACACATGCAATCAATAAGGCGAACCCGGCCAAACCAACCGGCCAAAGCCCGAACGGCGCATGCCCCAGCGCCGCTGCCATTCCGCCAACAACAGAAAGCCCCATAAGGCGGCGCGTGCTCACAGCCTACTCAGCTGCCTTCGCCGTCCGGAACCGCACCCGAAGGCGTTTGATCCGGCGCGGGTCCGCGTCGACAACTTCGAAATCAATATCCGCCGGATGCTTCACGACTTCGCCGCGCGCAGGCACACGCCCCGCCAGCATAAAGACAAGACCGCCCAATGTGTCGATCTCCTCTTCCATTTCCGGCTCGACCAGCTTTTCACCGATCTCCGCTTCGAAATCCTCAATCGGAGTACGCGACTGCGCCAGATAACACCCCGGAGCCTCAACGGTCCAGAAATGCCCCTCGGCAATGTCGTGCTCGTCTTCGATCTCACCGATCACCTGCTCGATCAGATCTTCGATCGTCACAAGCCCGTCCACGCCACCATATTCATCGATCACCAAAGCCATATGCATTCGATCTGTCTGCATTTTCTGCAACAACACACCGATGGGCATTGACGGCGGCGCATAAAGAAGAGGGCGCAACATCTTGGCCAGTGCAAAGCGCTCGCCTTTGCCGTTAAAGCCATGCTTCAGAGCAAAATCCTTGAGATGAACCATACCAACAGGCGTATCCAGCGTGCCCTTATAAACCGGCAGCCGTGTCAGCCCGCTGTCTGCGAACACCTCGACAAGATCGTCTTTGCGGATATCGCTTGGCACCGCGATGATCTCCACTTTCGGAATCATCACGTCTTCGACCCGAAGCCGTGTCAGATTGGCAAGTCCGCCGCTGAACGCCCCAGCCACCGCCACCAATCGTGGCTCGCCATTTTCATCGGTATTTTCGTCGGACCCGCTCAGCGCATCTATAATGCGACCGAAAAAGCCCCGCGAACTCTCGTCGTCCTCTCCCTCACGCGCGCTTTGCGCCGCGTCTAAGGAGCCATCTGCACTGTCGCCCATCAATCCTTTCCATCAATCCCCAGAGCCATTCGGCCCGTAAGGGTCTGCGATTCCAAGTTCCCCAAGTATCGCGATTTCAGTCGCTTCCATCAAGTCGCCGTCGCCATCGCGTATGTGATCGTAGCCCAAAAGATGCAACGTCGCGTGAACAATCAAATGGGTCACATGCGCCTCAGCCGATATACCGCCTGCCGCAGCCTCTGCAAGACAGGTTTCAAAGGCAAGCGCGAGGTCTCCCAATGCGTCATCCCCGGTCGGCAAATCCGGCACCGCACCCTCGACCAAAGCGCCGCGTTCGGCAGACGGCCAGGACAACACATTGGTCGCCTGCGCCTTGCCGCGAAAGTCGCCATTCAAGACACTGATCCGCGCGTCATTCGCCGCCAGGACAACAACATCCCAGTCGTCCGCTTTCATTCCGAAATGGTCAAATACAGCCGCAACGGCCCGCGGTGCCAAAACTTCCAGCCCCAGCGCCTCCCAGCGTCCGTCTTCTATGATAACATCGACAGCCATGACAAAGCTTCTGTCAAAAAACCCGGCGCGAGACCAGACACAACCGGCACGAAACAAGGGGCTCTGCCCCACTCATCGCTGACGCTCTTCGTCCCCCGGAGTATTTTAGCCAAGAAGAAGCCGAAAATTTAAGTCAAATTGTCATTCTTCTTGGTCCAAATACTCCCGCCGGAGGCATAAAACCTTACCTGATCCGCAACTCGGTTTCTGCATTGAACGCATAGACGCGGCGCATCTCGAAATTCAGGCTGACCGTATCGCCAATGCTTGATCGCGTGTCGCCGCGCTCTTCAATAATCAGCTTCTCGCCGGTTTTTGACGTAAGATACGCAAAACTCACACCGCCAAGCGCTTCGGTCAACTCGACCTTGAATGCATCGCCGCTTGGGTCAATGGTCGCATGCTCGGGCCGCAACCCGACCGTCACGGCGCTGCCTTCTGATGGCAGCGTGATGTCCGGATTCACCGTCATGCCCAGCGCAGGCACCTCGATCACGCCGCTCTTCACGGTGCCATTCATAAAATTCATCGCCGGAGAGCCGATAAAGCCCGCCACAAACTTGTTGTCCGGGTCTCGGTACAAATCCAAAGGCGCGCCGACCTGTTCGATCACCCCAAGGCGCAGCACGACAATCTTGTCGGCAAGCGTCATCGCCTCGACCTGATCGTGCGTGACGTAAATCATCGTCGCGCCGATTTCCTTGTGCAGACGCGCGATCTCGACCCGCATCTCGACGCGCAATTCCGCATCGAGGTTCGACAAAGGTTCGTCAAACAGGAAAACCTCCGGTCCCCGCACGATCGCCCGCCCGATCGCCACCCGCTGACGCTGACCGCCCGACAAAGCCGCCGGTTTACGCGCAAGATAGTCGTCCAGCTTTAGAATGCGGCTCGCCTCGGACACTTTTTCCTTGATCTCGGCCGCCGGATGGCCGTTCATCTTCAGACCAAACCCCATGTTCTCGCCCACGGTCATATGCGGATAAAGCGCATAGGTCTGAAACACCATCGCCACGCCACGCTCTGACGGGTCAAGCCGCGTCACATCGCGCGCGCCGATCATCATCTTGCCTTCGGTCGTCTCCTCCAGGCCAGCCACCATGCGCAACAACGTCGACTTACCGCACCCCGAGGGGCCGACAAAGACACAGAACTCGCCATCCTCGATCTCAAGGTCCACACCGTGGATCACCTGAACATCGCCATACCGCTTAATCACCTGGCTGAGGGTTACGCCTGACATCAGTTGGTCTCCACTTTTGTGTTGGATGATTGTTGATCAGGAAAGCCCCAGTCCCGCGAAACATTCGCGATCGCCTGAGTGGCCTCCTGAATTCGTGGCACAAGCTTTTCCAGGCCCGCCAAAGTCTGTCTGTCCGTCGACGATGTCACCGAAAGCGCGCCAATCGCGCGGTTTCCGGCAGTCAAAATCGGAACCGCAACACATATGATGCCCGGTTCATGCTCTTCGCGATCAAAGCCATATCCATTTTGGCGAATTGCCCGCAACTCAGACCGCAGGGCTTCGGCAGTCGTCAAAGTGTGTTCTGTAAACCGGTGATAACTCTGCTGCTCAAGGATCGGCCCCAAAATAGCCTCGTCCAAATAGGCCAGCATCGCCTTGCCAACACCGGTGCAATACGCCGGCCCGACCTTGCCCGCCGACGAATACATCTCAATCGGCCGCATGGCATTGCGCTTGTCGACGTACAGCACTTGCGCATTATCGAGCTGTGCCAAATGCACTGTCTCCCCGACATCGGCCGCCAGCGCATCCACATGGGGTCTGGCAATCGGCGCCAAAGATGACTGCTGCCATGCAGTATGCGCAAGCCGTACAAGCCGGATGCCCATAGCATACGTCTGGCGTTCGGGATCATAGGAAAGCATTCCCTGATTCGTCAGCGTCTGAACAAACCGATATAGCGTTGCCTTGGGATACGAAGAGTCCTCAAGCAGTTCGGTGAAACGCACAGGGCGACCCATCGCAGCAACGCGATCAAGCACATCAAGCGCCTTTCCTACGGTTCCGTCTCCGGCCGAGCGTTCAGCCATCCAGTCCTCCCTTGCCGCGCGCTGTATTTCAGCGTCTCATTCTGCGGCTGTTGACAAGCCTTACCGATTCCGTGTTAAGATTTCAATATGCAAAACCGAGTTTCAAATAATGGAACTCATATCATAATGGAACTCTCAGGGAGGACACCAATGCGTTCCATGTTTAAAGCGTCCGTCGCGGCGCTCGGCCTTACTGCCATCACGGCAGCCGGGGCATTCGCAGATGGGCATAGCTTGTCAGGCGATCTCAAAATCTTCCTCGACACCTCGAACCCGGCGCCGCGTGCGACCATGGAAGCTCAGATTGCTGAATTCCAGTCCATGCACCCCGGTCTCAACATCGAGACAACGGTGATCGACCGCGAAGCGTACAAAACACAAATCCGGAACTTTCTGACTGCCGACGCACCTGATGTGGCGACCTGGTATGCAGCGAACCGGATGCGTCCCTACGTGGAAGCTGGCCTGTTTGAAGATGTATCGGACCTCTGGGCCGAAGAAGACATCGCAACCAACCTCGCCTCGACAAAAGGCGCGATGACCATCGACGGTAAGCAGTGGGGCGTTCCCTATACTTACTACCAGTGGGGTATCTATTATCGCAAAGACATCTACGAAGAGCTGGGCCTGACCGAGCCAACTGACTGGGCAGAGTTCAAGTCAAACTGCCAGGCCATCGTAGACTCCGGTCGGTCCTGCTTCACCATCGGATCCAAGTTCCTGTGGACGGCTGGCGGCTGGTTTGACTACCTCAACCTGCGCACCAACGGCTTTGACTATCACATGGACATGGCTGCGGGTAACGTGCCCTGGACAGACGATGGCGTTCGTCAGACGTTTGCCAACTGGCGCGAACTGATCGACATGGGCGCGTTCGTCGAGAACCACCAGAACTACAGCTGGCAAGAAGCCCTGCCCTTCATGGTGAACGGCGAAGCCGCATCCTACCTGATGGGCAACTTTGCCGTAGCAGCGATGCGTGATGGTGGCCTGACTGATGATCAACTGGACTTCTACCAGTTCCCCGTCATCAACGCAGATGTTGATTACGCAGAAGACGCGCCGACAGATACGTTCCATATCGCATCTGGCGCGCAAAACATGGACGCCGCCAAAGAGTTCTTGCGGTTCGTGACATCTGCTGAAGTAC
>JARFRG010000232.1 GCA_029287375.1 Boseongicola sp.
GCTGGCAGAATTGCTATAGGCCAACGGATTACTGGTCCTCCCTTTTTCCAGGCAGCGGACCTCCATGCAAATTGCAGCGGAAGATTGCTTTCCGCCATGCCCGCAGGCACGTCTTAACGAAACGAACGGCCCAAAGCTGCCGTCCGCAAAGTATCGCCTCGCCGCAGTGCAGCTTTCCGAAAGCGGCCATTGACGCAAAGCGCAGCAATTCGGGCTGATCGATGTCGGCTAACCGAAGCGCCGCTTTCTCCGAGTGGCGCGCCTTCTGACCGGCATATTGGGAAGCTTCACTACAATTATTGAGACGAGTTCTCATCTGTCCGACACCACCTTCAAAAGTCCGGGCGACATCGGTATGCAAGGGCAACTTTATTTAAATGCTTGGATATAACGCAGAAAAGGTTCGTATTAATTTCAGGCAATTAGGCGGAATGTGCGCCAAAATGAGGTGCGTACCTCAAAAATAGATGGACTTGAGGTGCGTACCTCAAATAGCGTTTGAGAGGTTAACCGATGATTCGGCAAAGCCCAAAAAAAGCCGATGACACCCTGGGAGGACTATTTATGAAAACTATCAAACTGGCATCCGTCAGCGCATTAAGCATCGCGGCCGCAAGCGTCGCGGGCAGTGCGCAGGCAGACGACCTCACGCTATGCTGGGCCGCTTGGGACCCTGCAAACGCTCTGGTCGAGCTCTCAAAAGAATTTGAATCGCAATCTGGCCACAACATGAGCTTTGAGTTCATCCCGTGGCCCAATTTCGCCGACCGCATGCTGAACGAGCTGAACTCCGGCGGCAAACTTTGTGATCTCTTGATTGGCGACAGCCAATGGATCGGCGGCGGCGCGGAAAACGGCCACTACGTCAAGCTGAACGACTTTTTCGACGCCGAAGGCATCGCGATGTCTGATTTTGCAGATGCAACGGTTTACGCCTATTCCACATGGCCCAAAGGCACGCCGAACTACTACGCGCTGCCTGCGATGGGGGATGCAAACGGCTGGTTCTATCGCAAGGACTGGTTTGGCCGCGACGACATCAAGGCAGCTTTCAAGGCCGAAACCGGCCGTGATCTTGCCGAACCCAAAAGTCAGAAAGAGCTCTTGGAAATCGCGCAGTTCTTCCAGGAACGCGAGATTGACGGCAAGACAGTCTATGGCGCGTCGATCTTTACCGAGCGCGGCTCTGAAGGCATCACGATGGGTGTGACCTCGGCTTTGTATCCCTGGGGGTTCAAGTACGAAAACACACCCGGTTCATACGACATGGACGGCGCTGTGAACTCTCCCGAAGCTGTCGAGGCACTTGAATTCTATAAGGAATTCTATGAAACGGCGACACCTCCGGGCTATACGAACAGCTATATGGGTGAAAGCCTTGATGCGTTCAAATCCGGTCAGGTCGCAATGGCGATGAACTGGTTCGCCTTCTTCCCGGGTCTATATGCGGACCCTGCGACAGGCGGCGACAAGATCGATTTCTTCGTCAATCCTCCGCAAAATCAGGCCGGCTCGACGTTGGGCGGGCAGGGTATTTCTGTGGTGGCCTATTCCGAAAAGCAGGACGCGGCACTTGAGTACATCAAATGGTTTGCGCAGCCCGAAGTGCAGGCCAAATGGTGGTCACTGGGCGGCTATTCGGCGCATAACTCGGTGCTGAATGATCCGGGCTTTGTGGACAGCGCGCCGTTTGCGGGCGACTTCCTTGAGGCGATGGGATCGGTTCAGGATTTCTGGCAGGAACCTGCCTATGCCGAGCTGTTGCTGGCGATGCAAAAGCGCCTGCATGACTATGTGGTGGCCGATCAGGGCACCGCGCAGGAGGCTCTCGACAAATTGGTCGAGGACTGGACCGAAGTCTTCGAAGACGAAGGCAAGCTTTAATCGCATAGCGGCCCGTTTTGCACGGGCCCGGCGGACCAGCAGGCGGCCCCGGACACAGGTCCGGGGCACGCTTCCCCTACACTTTGACGTTCGGATCCATCAGCATGTCTGACTCTCCCGCCTCCCGCGCCGCCGCTGCCACACCGCCAAGCGTTGCGCGCAAAATTAGAGGTCTGAGCGACCGGGCGATTGCATGGATATTCGTTGCACCGACTATCTTTTTGTTGCTGGCGATCAATATCTTTCCGCTGATCTGGACGATCAATCTCAGTTTCACGAATTTCAAAGCGAACAGTCCGAACCGCGAGGTCGTGAACGTTGGCTTTCGCAACTACCAGCGTATCCTGACCGACAGCGACATATGGCTGAACATGCAGGCCACCGCGCATTTCCTGTTCTGGACTATTTTCTTTCAGGTGATTATCGGTTTTACGCTGGCCTATCTCATCAACAAGAAATTCAAAGGCAACGATCTGTGGACCACGATCATTGTGCTCCCGATGATGTTGTCGCCCGCAGTTGTGGGCAATTTCTGGAAGTTTCTCTATCAGCCGCAGATCGGGCTTTTTAACTACATCATCGCGTTTTTCACGGGCAAGGATCCATCAAGCTTCGAGATGCTTGGCAGCGTGAGCCTTGCGCCGTGGTCCATCGTTATCGTCGACACCTGGATGTGGACGCCGTTTGTGATGCTGATCTGTCTTGCGGGGTTGCGCAGTATTCCCGACTACATCTACGAGGCCGCCGAAGTGGACCGCGCCTCGAAACTGCGACAATTCTTTACGATCACCATACCGATGGTGCTGCCATTCCTGATGTTGGCGGTGCTGTTCAGGGGCATCGAGAATTTCAAGATGTTCGATCTTGTGGTCCAGTTGACAGGCGGCGGGCCGGGATCGACGACCGAGCTGACCTCGATCAACCTCAAGCGCGAAGCCTTTGAGAAATGGCGCACGGGCTATGCGTCGGCCTATGCCATTATCCTTTTCGTCACCGTGTTCGGGCTTGCCTCGATCTACGTCAAAGCGCTGAACAAGGTGAAAGAACGATGAGTAGTTTTTCCGTCACAGAACCGTCGCGCCGGGCAAAGTGGTTCGCTGGCACGCTGGTCATTCTTTATGCGCTGATCACTATGGTGCCGTTGGCATGGATCATGCTGACCGGGTTCAAATCGCCGTCCGATGCGATCAGTTACCCGCCCAAAGTGTTCTTTGAGCCAACGCTTGAGGGCTATGTGAATCTGTTCACCACGCGGACGCGGCAGACGCCCGAATTTCTTGCCGCGAACCCGCCTGAAAATTGGTACGAGGAGATCGTACGTGAATATGACATGGTCATCGTTGGTCCCTCGAAATTTGGCGAACGCTTCCTGAACTCGGTCATCATTGGCTTTGGATCGACATTCCTCAGCATCTTTCTGGGCACGTTGTCGGCCTATGCTTTTTCAAGATTCAAGATCCCCCTAGCGGATGACCTGCTGTTCTTCATTCTCAGTACAAGGATGATGCCCCCGATCGCGGTCGCGATCCCGATTTTCCTGATGTATCGCCAACTTGGGCTGTCCGACACGCATCTGGGGATGATCCTGCTGTATACGGGCGTAAATATCTCGCTCGCTGTCTGGCTGTTGAAAGGCTTTATCGACGAGATACCGCTGGAATACGAAGAAGCCGCCCTGATCGATGGCTACACCCGGTTTCAGGCGTTTTACAAAGTGGTCCTGCCGCAGGCGGCAACCGGTATCGCGTCAACGGCGATCTTCTGTCTGATCTTTGCGTGGAACGAATATGCCTTTGCGGTTTTGCTAACGTCTGGCACCGCCCAAACCGCGCCTCCGTTCATTCCAACGATCATCGGCGTTGGGGGGCTGGATTGGCCTGCGGTTGCGGCCGGGGCGACGATATTCCTGTTGCCCGTGATGATCTTCACCATCTTGCTGCGCAAACATCTCTTGCGCGGGATCACGTTCGGAGCGGTGCGCAAATGAGCAATTTCTTCAACGGACTTATGCGCCTCAGACGCGGCCCTTGGGAAATGGTGGCGACGATCCTGATCGGCCTCGGTGTGTTCATGTTGATGCAGCCCTTTGTGCTGTGGGCCTATACCTATTCCTTCATCATCACGCTGATCGGGACGGTGATGTTCATCATCGTTTCGCACTTTAAGGAGTAGGTCGCGGTGGCGCCGATCATTATCAAAAACATCCGCCAGGACTTTGGCGATTTCAACGCGGTGAAAGAGTCGAGCTTTACCATCGAGGACGGCGAGTTCTTTATGCTGCTTGGGCCGTCGGGTTGCGGCAAAACCACCACGTTGCGGATGATTGCCGGGCTGGAATTGCCGACCTCGGGCGAGATCTTTCTCGACGGCGAGGAGATCAGTCAAAAGCCACCGTCGCAGCGCGATATTGCTTTTGTTTTCCAGATGTTCGCTCTCTATCCTCATATGAATGTGCGCAAGAACCTGAGCTATCCGCTTGTGTCGCAAGGCATGCAGCGCGCGCAGGTAAAGGCCAAGGTCGATGAGGTAGCGCAGATCCTTGGTATCCACGACATTCTGAACCGCCCCGTTGGCGGGCTTTCAGGGGGCGACCGCCAGCGTGTGGCCCTCGGCCGTGCTATCGTGCGGGATCCGAAAGCCTTTATGATGGACGAACCCCTTGGCGCTTTGGACGCCGAGTTTCGCGAACATATGGCCGAAGAATTGCGCGCCCTGCATGACCGGATGAACGCCACCACGGTCTACGTCACCCACGATCAGTTGGAAGCCATGCAAATGGGCGACAAGATTGTCGTGATGAACAATGCGGTCGTCGAACAGTTCGGCACGCCGCAAGAAATATACGACAAGCCTGCCACGATGTTCGTTGCCGACTTTATCGGCTCGCCATCGATGAATTTCCTGCGCTTTGAAGGGGCGGTCCCTGAAGGGGCCAGGTCGGTGGACCTGAACGGTCATATGCTGGGCATCCCGCGGCAAATGCAGGGGGCTTCGGGCAGCCTGGTCTTTGGGGTACGCCCTGAGCATGTGACCCTCAACGACAGTGGCACCTATCGTGGTGAGGTTCTGGCGACTGAGTATCTTGGCACCACGCAGATCATCACCCTTGCGACGCCTAACGGAGAGTTGAAAGCGCGGATCGACAGCGCGCAGGTGGCGCGGGTCGGCGAGACGGTTGGCCTTGGGTTTAACGCCGACGCGATTACACTGTTCGATGAAAGCAACGGCGGCGCCCTGCGCTCGGAACTTAACGACGAGGTGCTTGCGCATGGCTGAGGTCGTCCTGAACAACCTGACGAAATCCTTTGGCAAAGATGTCGGCGTCGATGGCATTTCCATGACTATTCCGGACGGGGCATTCGTAGTGCTTTTGGGTCCGACCGGGGCGGGGAAAACCACGACGCTGCGCCTGATTTCGGGCTTGGAGAAAGCCGACGCGGGCGAGATTTGGATTGGTGGGCGCAATGTCGGCAGTGAAATGCCCGCGCAACGCGATGTCGCCATGGTGTTTCAGCAGTACTCGCTTTACCCGCATCTGACCGTGCGTGACAACTTGGCCTTTCCGCTTAAGTCACCGATCCTGAGGAGCCCACCAGAGGAAATTGAACGTAAAATCAAGGAAGTCGCCGAGGTTCTTCAGATCAGTCATAAGCTTGATAACAAGGCGACGGCCTTGTCGGGCGGAGAAATGCAGCGTGTGTCGATTGGCCGGGCTTTGGTGCGATCTCCGTCGATTTATCTGATGGATGAACCGCTGAGCTCGCTTGATGCCAAATTGCGGACCGACCTCAGGGTCGAATTGAAACGCATCCATGCAGGCCTTGGCGCGACATTGCTTTATGTCACGCACGACCAGATCGAGGCGATGACCATGGCCACCCATGTTGGCGTTCTGAACGACGGTAAACTGGTTCAGTTTGGCACACCGCGCGAGATCTACGAGAACCCGAACTCGCTTTACGTGGCCAGCCGCCTTGGATTGCCCCGGATCAATATTCTGCCGGTCGACGTCTTTGGAAATGCGCCACATGGGACGACCCAGATCGGCATGCGACCCGAGCATATCCAGCAAGGGTCCGGTCTTGATGCCGAGGTCCAGCGGGTTGAGCATTTGGGTGACCAGAACCGTCTTCACCTGATGCTGAAGGGCCATGCGATCACGACCATTGCGGACCCGGCCACCGACTATAAGCCCGGGGCGCAGATCAAAATCGCGCCCAAAAAACCACTGTGTTTTGACGCCGACGGCAATCGTATTCTCTGAGGAAACCCCGACATGAACCAGTTTATCAACACCAAAGAGAGCCTTGTCACCGATGCGATCGATGGCCTTCTGGAAACTTCTGGTGGCACTCTGACGCGTCTCGATGGCTATCCGCATATCAAGGTTGTCTGCCGTGCCGATTGGGACAAATCAAAGGTCGCGCTTATCTCGGGTGGCGGGTCCGGTCACGAACCTGCGCATGCGGGATTTGTCGGCCAAGGCATGTTGACCGCGGCGGTCTGCGGTGAGGTGTTCGCCTCGCCTTCGGTCGATGCGGTGCTGGCGGGCATTCTGGCCGTCACGGGTGAGGCGGGCTGTCTTTTGATCGTCAAGAACTACACCGGAGATCGTCTAAATTTCGGTCTTGCGGCCGAACGTGCGCGCGCCTTTGGTTTGCGGGTGTCTATGGTGGTGGTCGACGACGATATTGCGCTGCCTGATTTGCCGCAGCCGCGCGGTGTGGCCGGCACGCTTTTCGTCCACAAGATCACCGGGGCCATGGCCGAAGCGGGCGCCGACCTTGAGGCCGCCACGCAGGCCGCAGAAACCGCGATCAAATCCATGGCGTCAATCGGCACGTCGCTTGACACCTGCACCATCCCCGGCTCTGCCAAGGAAGACCGCATTGCGCCCGGCATGGCCGAACTGGGGCTTGGCATTCACGGCGAGGCCGGCGTGCAGCAGGTGGTCTTTACGAACGCCCGCAATGCGATGGATTTGGTGCTCGACAGGCTGGCGCCGTCAATCGGGGCAGGGCCGCATGTGGCCATCCTCAACAATCTTGGTTCTACCACGCCGCTGGAAATGGCAATTCTTGCGAATGCTTTGGCGACGTCCGAAAAGTCTAGGAATATCAAGCGGATCATTGGCCCGGCACCACTGATGACCTCGCTAAATATGCACGGTTTTTCGGTGTCGATCCTGCCACTGGACGACGTCAATACGGCGTATTTTGAAGCACCCGTCGACCTGCCTGCGTGGCCGGGCATGAAGACCATAGGCCCTGTGCCAATCCATCCGCTTCCAGATGGGCTGAGCCCGATACAGCCTATTCCTTCGGCCAATCCAAAGGTGCGCGCGCTGCTGGATCATTGCTGCGATCTTTTGATTGCGGCGGAAACCGATCTGAACACATTGGACGCGAAATCCGGGGATGGTGACACGGGCAGCACTCTGGCGACTGCGGCGCGTGCTTTGAAGGGCGCGCTGGACCGGTTGCCGCTTGCGGACGGGACGCAGTTGTTTCGCGCCGTGGGCAATGAGTTGAGCCAGACAATGGGCGGTTCGTCCGGGGTCATTCTGGCGATATTCTTTGGGGCGACGGGGGACGCCTGTGCAAGCGGCAAGCCGATCGCAAAAGCCCTGCTGGCAGGGCTTGAGCGGATCAGTCAGGTCGGCGGAGCCGGCCTTGGCGACCGCACGATGATTGACGCGCTTGAGCCGGCGCTCAAGGCCTTGCCCGAGGGGTTTGAAGCCGCGGCAGGTGCGGCGCGGGCCGGGGCATCTGGCACGGCGGCCATGGGGCGCGCAAAGGCGGGCCGGGCATCTTATGTCCCCGAGGAAAATCTGATTGGCCACAATGACCCTGGTGCCGAAGCGGTGGCGCGGCTCTTTGAGGGGTTGGCCAAGGCCATGTGAGGACGCAAACAGACGCGATGAAGCAAATTGACCCACCACGGCTGAACCCAACGATCAACGACATTGCCCGTGTTGCTGAGGTCAGTCTTGCGACGGTTGATCGCGTGTTGAACGCGCGTCCGGGCGTGCGGGAAACCACTGTCAAAAAAGTCAACCGCGCCATCGCCGATCTTGGATATGTGCGCGATACGGCTGCGGCCAATCTGGCGCGCGGGCGGGTCTATAACTTTGTCTTTATTCTGCCGTCGAACAAGAACGAGTTTCTGACCTCGCTGGAAACCCAGATCGCGGACCTCAACACCGGTCTGCGCCACGAACGCACACGACTAAGCTTTGTGCGCGTTGCAGCCTTTGATCCCATGGCGCTTGCCGCTGCGATCAATGCGATCGACACCAGGCAGGTGGACGGGGTTGCCATTTTCGGCCCCGAAACGCCATCGGTGCGCGACTCGGTTGCGCATCTGAAAAAGAACGGCATCACGGTTGTGTCGCTGGTCGCGGACATTCCAAGTTCAGAGCGCGACGATTATGTGGGCGTCGACAACGTGGCGGCGGGGCGCACCGCCGGACAGTTGCTGGGACGGTTTTTGGGCGCGCGGCGTGGCAAGATTTTGGTGCTTACCGGCTCGATGCTGGCGCGCGATCACCTCGAGCGCCGGCTTGGGTTTGACGAAGTCATGGGACAGGATTTCCCCGATCTGGATGTGCTTGCATCCCTTGAGGGCAGGGATGATCCCGACCTGATCGAAAGGCTGCTGCCCGATACGCTCAGAGATAATCCCGACGTGATTGGTATCTATTCCTCTGCGGCGGGCAATGAAGGTTTGTTGCGTTTCTTTGAGAAACATCAGCCTGTCCCGAGACCGGTGGTCGTGGCGCATGAACTAACGCCGCTGTCGCGCCAGGCTCTGGTGGGCGGGATGTTTGACGCGGTGATCAGTCAGGATTCTGGGCATTTGGTGCGAAGCGCTGTGCGGATTATGCGTGCAAATAGCGACCGAATGCCGATTAATATCGCGCAAGAGCGTATTCGCATCGACGTATATCTAAAAGAGAACATGCCGCAGTAATCGGCAGCCAGTTTGGGAGGACTATCAATGAAGACCATCAAGGGCCCCGCACTTTTTCTGGCGCAATTTGCTGGCGATGAGGCACCGTTCAACTCATGGGACGCCATCACCAAATGGGCCGCCGACTGCGGCTATAAGGGGGTGCAAGTACCAAGCTGGGACGGGCGTTTCTTTGATCTCGCCAAAGCGGCGGACAGCAAGATCTACTGCGACGAATTCAAAGGTCAGGCAGTGGAGAACGGGGTCGAAGTCACCGAGCTTTCAACGCATTTGCAAGGCCAGTTGGTTGCGGTCCATCCCGCCTATGACGCGGCCTTTGACGGCTTTGCGGACCCGTCCGTGCACGGCAACCCGAAGGCGCGGCAGGAATGGGCTGTGGATCAGGTGATGAAGGCAATTTCGGCCTCGGCCAATATGGGCATCAAAAATCACGTGACGTTTTCGGGCGCGCTGGCCTGGCCATACGTCTACCCGTGGCCCCAGCGCCCGGCCGGATTGATCGAAACGGCGTTTGGGGAACTTGCAAAACGCTGGCGTCCCATTCTGGATCATGCCGAAGACAACGACATCAATATTTGCTACGAAATCCATCCGGGCGAAGACCTGCACGACGGCATTACGTTCGAGATGTTTTTGGAGCGTGTGGACAATCACGCGCGCTGCAATATGCTGTACGATCCCTCGCACTATATCCTGCAATGTCTTGATTATCTTGACAATATCGACATCTACAAAGACCGCATCAAGATGTTCCATGTCAAGGATGCCGAGTTCAATCCGACGGGGCGACAGGGGGTCTATTCGGGCTATCAGCCCTGGGTCGATCGCGCCGGACGCTTCCGGTCGCTTGGCGATGGTCAGGTCGATTTTGCTGCGGTCTTTTCGAAAATGGCTGCCAATGATTTCGATGGTTGGGCTGTTGTCGAGTGGGAATGCTGCCTCAAACATCCCGAAGATGGCGCACGCGAGGGCGCCCAGTTCGTTTCGGACCACATTATCCGCGTGACAGAACGCGCTTTCGACGATTTCGCGGATGGGGGCTCGGACGAAGACTCAAATCGCAATATGCTGGGGATTTCGTAAGATGGCGCGGATCAGACTTGGCATGGTGGGCGGCGGAAACGATGCCTTCATTGGCGGCGTACACCGCATTGCATCGCGCATTGATGACCGGTTCGAGCTGGTCGCCGGAGCGCTGTCGTCAACGCCGCAAAAGGCGCGTGCGTCTGGCGAAGCGCTTGGGCTTGCGCGGATTTATGAAGACTTCAAACAAATGGCGATCCGCGAAGCGCGCCTGAAGAACGGGATCGAAGCCGTTTCGATCGTCACCCCGAACCACATGCATTTCCCGGCGGCGCGCGAATTTCTGAAACGCGGCATTCACGTCATATGCGACAAACCGCTCACGTCAACTCTCGCCGATGCCAAGAAGATGGTGAAAGCGGTCGAGGCATCGGATGCGCTATTTGTGCTGACACACAATTACACCGGCTATCCCATGGTGCGGCAGGCGCGCGAGATGATTGCGAACGGCGATTTCGGCAAAGTGCGCGTTGTGCAGGTCGAATATCCGCAGGATTGGC
>JARFRG010000235.1 GCA_029287375.1 Boseongicola sp.
GCTTGAAGGCACGATCGAGGGCGGGACCTTCACCGGTAAGGACGTCACAATCACCGGCCTCGACAGCTCCCGCAGCGGCCCAATCACGCTGGGCTACCGCGCCGAAGACGCATCAATCGGCGGCGATGCTCCGTCGGTGAATGCGCCAGTCTATTCCATGGAGCTTTTGGGCGATGCCACGATGGTTACGTTCCGCATCGGAGGCGCCATCGCAACCGTGAAGGCCGACAAAGATTTTCGCGCAAAGATTGGCGAAACTGTCGCCGCGACAATTCCCGCTGCGACCTGCCATCTGTTTGACGCTACGAGTGGCGCGCGGTTGTAACCTGCTCGCCCCGATCAAGCTTTAACGACCACGCCCGAGGAGCACCGCTCATGACCATCCGCCACCTGAAAACCGCCCGCTCCTTTGAGGCACGCGCCGAAGACGACGCCAAAACCCGCGCGATCGTCGAAGCTGGCTTGAAAGAAATCGAAACCAAAGGCGATGCAGCCGTGCGTGAAATGTCGGTGAAATTCGACAAGTATGATCGCGACAGTTACCGCCTGTCCGAGGCAGAGATTGAGGCCCTCATCGCCAAGGTCACCCCGCGCGAAATGGCAGATATCAAATTTGCACAGGAACAAGTGCGCGTTTTTGCACAGCACCAGCGGGATTCCATGCTCGATATCGAGGTCGAAACCATGCCCGGCGTGATCTTAGGGCACAAGAATATCCCTGTTCAATCCGTAGGCTGCTACGTGCCGGGTGGCAAATTCCCGATGGTCGCCTCTGCACATATGTCCGTCGCCACTGCCAGCGTCGCCAAAGTTCCACGTATTATTGCCGCAACGCCCCCGTTCAAAGGTGAACCCAATCCGGCCGTGATTGCCGCCATGCATCTTGGCGGAGCGCATGAAATCTACGTCATGGGCGGCATCCAAGCCATCGGTGCCATGGCGATCGGCACGCAAACAATTGATCCCGTCCACATGCTCGTCGGCCCCGGTAACGCCTTTGTCGCCGAAGCAAAGCGCCAGCTTTTCGGGAGCGTCGGCATCGACTTGTTTGCTGGCCCGACCGAAACCATGGTCATCGCCGATGAGACCGCCGCCGATGGCGAACTCTGCGCCACGGACCTGCTGGGCCAAGCTGAACACGGCTACAATTCCCCTGCCGTTTTGCTTACCAACTCCGAAAAGCTCGCCAAGGATACGCTGGCCGAAATCGACCGCCTTCTGAAAATCATCCCGACCGCCGACACCGCCGGAAAGAGCTGGGAAGACTACGGAGAAGTCATCGTCTGTGACACCTATGATGAGATGCTCGCCGTCGCCGACGACATCGCATCCGAGCATGTGCAGGTGATGACAGACCGCGACGATTGGTTCCTCGAAAAGATGATCTGCTACGGCGCTTTGTTCCTTGGTCCGCGCACCAACGTGTCTAACGGTGACAAAGTCATCGGCACCAACCACACGCTGCCCACCAAAAAGGCTGGTCGCTACACAGGTGGACTTTGGGTCGGCAAGTTTCTGAAAACGCACAGCTATCAGAGAATTACCACCGACGAAGCGGCGACCTTGGTCGGCGAATACGGCTCACGCCTTTGTATGCTCGAGGGCTTCGTTGGCCATGCTGAGCAATGCAACATCCGCGTGCGGCGCTACGGTGGCATCAATGTGCCTTACGGCACTGGCGCTCCCTACCGCGAGGCTGCTGAGTGAGCACCCGAGCCCGTAATCTTGACGCCTACCGCACCTTCTGGAGTGCCTTCACGCACCCAGACAGCGCGGCACAGCGCCATGCGGTCGCAGACTTTTTCGCGCCGGGCGCGGATTTCAACGCCAGCCACCCGATCAACGATCTGTCCGGCGCAGCTAGCATCACAAGCGGATTCTTGACGCCGCTTCTGGACGCCTTTGAGGGTCTTTATTTTCGCCCCGACATCCAGATTGGCGGAACAGGTTATGACGGTGCGGACTGGGTCAGCGGCATGGGCCACCTCGTCGGCACGTTCCGCAAACCATGGTGCGGCATCGCGCCGACGGACAAACTCGTCACGATCCGGCTGGGTGACTTTCACCGCATGGAAAACGGGCAAGCCATTGAAAGTTTTGTCTATTTAGACATTCCCGAACTGCTGATCCAGATCGGGCGCTATCCGCTTCCGCTGCCCCAAGGCACCACAACGCAGGTCTTCGGCCCCGCCACCCATGACGGGCTGCAAGGCGACGCCAGCGACCCCGAGCGCAGCGCACAGACCTATCAGATCATGACCGACATGCTTGCGGGTCTTGCCACCAAAGATGAAGCTTGGCGCCCTTACTGGCACCCCAACATGATGTGGTATGGTCCCGCATCCTTTGGGCGTTTCGTCGGCATTGAGGAATTTCAGAAATTCCAAGTCCCGTTCGAAGCCGCGTTTGAGGGCTGGGGTGGCGGTATGTCCCCCCACACGCCCACCAAACATTTCACGCGTTTTGCCGATGGTGATTACAGCTGCATCGGCGGCTGGCCATCCTTGCAGGGCACCCACGCAAAACCCTACCTCGGGTTTGAACCAACGGGCGTTACAACCCGTTTCAGGGTCTGCGATTGGTATCGGCTCGAGGGAGACAAGATCATCGAAAACTGGGTCTTCGTGGACATTCCAGACGCGCTGTTACAATGGGGCTATGACATGATCGCAGAGGCCGCAAAGATATGACTACACATCTAAAGTCCTCCCTTGCACCGCTGCAAAAGGCACTGGCAACCGCCACGGCTGACGCGCGTGCAGTGCTCGACGATATTGTCGCACCTGACGCCACCATCCACATCTGTCACCCCATGGACACCGTGACGGGCGCGGACATGTGGGACACCGCCTATGCCCCGCTGCTCGACGCGATCCCCGATCTGGAGCGGCGCGACATGATCGTGCTTTACGGCACCACCCCCGAAGGTCAGGACTGGGTCGGTTGTATGGGCAACTACATGGGCACTATGTTGCGCCCTTGGTTGAATATTCCACCCACAGGCCACCTGATCCACATGCGCTACCACGAGTTCTTCAAACTTGAGGATGGTAAGATCGAAGAGGCCCAATTCCTGTGGGACATACCAGAGCTGATGATGCAGGCGAACGCCTGGCCTCTCGCTCCGCAGCTTGGCAAATTCGTCGCCACCCCTGCGCCGATGACCCAAGACGGTCTTACGGCGGACGGGGACGGAAACGCAACGATGGCCCATGTGCTGGCGATGCTGGATGACCTTTGCAAATATCCCGCCAATCCCGATCCGGCGATCATGAATTTGGAAAAATATTGGCACCCACGCAACAATTGGTACGGGCCTGCGGGCATCGGAACTGGGCGCGGCATTGCGGGGTTTCGCAACTGGCACCAAATCCCGTTCCTCAACGCGATGCCCGACCGCAAACTTGATGCCATGGGAGATTTGTCGTCCCATTGGTTCGCCCAAGGCAACTATGTGTGTGAGACCGGCTGGCCGAACATGCGCTTGACCGTATCTGAGGGCGAATGGATGGGGCTTGCGCCCGCGGGCAAAGAAATCCTCATGCGCTCGCTTGATTTCTGGCGCGTCGAGGACGGTTTGATCCGCGAAAACTGGGTCCTGATCGACCTTTTGGACATCTACCGACAGTTGGGCGTGGACGTGCTTGCCCGAATGGGCGAATTCAACAAGGCCCGCAACCTCGGCCCCATCACCTTACCAGAAAGCCAGTTCTCATGACCCTTCCGCGCACGCCTTCCATGCGCCTTGCCGGCAAACGCGCGTTGGTCACTGGCGCGACTTCCGGGATCGGTGAAGGCTGCGCCGTGGCTTTAGCCGAGGCTGGCGCACATGTCACGCTGGTTGCCCGAACACCCGCGGCGGTTGAGAAACAGGTGGCCGTGTTCCAATCGCAGGGCTGGGAGGCCGCTGCCCTCCCGCTCGACATCTCCGAC
>JARFRG010000263.1 GCA_029287375.1 Boseongicola sp.
CGTGAAGCGTCGCGGCGGTCGGCGACGGAACCCATGCGCAGTTCGCTCCCGCCTTCGGATGCTCGATCTTGGTCTCCAGCATCGCCGCCATCCGATCGGGCATCGCCCACATGCCCTTGCCGATCTGGGCCTTGCCGGACAACCCGCACTCCAGGCCGATGTCGACGTTGAGGTTCTCGTAGGCCGTGATCCAGGATTTGCGCTTGATGAAGTCCTTGCGGCTGAAGGGTCCGGCTTCCATCGAGGTATGGATCTCGTCACCCGTGCGATCCAGGAAGCCTGTGTTGATAAACGCAACACGGGATTTAGCGGCGCGGATGCATTCTTTGAGATTGACCGTCGTGCGGCGCTCTTCATCCATGATACCCAGCTTCACCGTATCTTGCGGCAAACCGAGGACATTTTCGACCAACGTGAACGTCTCACTGGCAAAGGCGACCTCTTCGGGGCCGTGCATTTTGGGCTTTACCACATAGACTGATCCGGTCACCGAATTGCCGCCTGTGCGGGCCAGATCGTGTTTGGCGATCAGTGCAGTGATCATCGCATCCATCAGGCCTTCGAAAATCTCGTTACCATTGCGATCAAGAATGGCTGGGTTGGTCATCAAGTGACCGACGTTGCGCACAAGCATCAGCGCGCGCCCTTTCAGGGTCACTTCCGCGCCTGCCGGTCCGGTGAAGACTTTGTCTGCGTTCAACGAACGTGTGACCGTCTTGCCGCCTTTCTCAAAGCGCTCGGACAAGTCTCCTTTCATCAGGCCAAGCCAGTTGCGATAGGCACCGACTTTGTCTTCGGCATCAACGCACGCCACGGAATCCTCGCAATCAAGGATCGCGCTGACCGCCGCCTCAAGACGCACATCAGCAAGTCCCGCCTGATCGCGACTGCCGATCTGGTGGGTGCGGTCAAAGACCAGTTCGACGTGCAGACCGTTGTTGCGCAGCGCTATTGCCTCGGGCGCTTTGGGGTGGCCGCGATAGCCGACAAATTTCGATGGGTCACGCAAAGGACTGTCATCGACCAGAAGGGCGCCGTCCTTTACGTAGTACCGCCGCGCGTCGGCATGGCTGAGGCCCTCGATCGCGAACGCGCTATCGAGAAAAACACGGGCCTTGGCCACAACCCGCGCGCCGCGACCCTTGTCGTAGGCGCCAGACGGAGGCGCGCCATCGGTTGCATCGGTGCCGTAGTAGGCATCGTACAGACTGCCCCAGCGGGCATTGGCGGCATTCAACGCATAGCGCGCATTGGTGATCGGCACGACAAGTTGCGGCCCCGCGACGGTTGCAATCTCGGGGTCGGTGTTTGCGGTTGTGATTTCAAAGTCTTCGCCTTTGGGCGCGAGATAGCCAATCTCGGAAAGGAATGCTTTGTAGGCGATATGATCGTGCGGCTGATTGCG
This sequence comes from Boseongicola sp., assembly GCA_029287375.1. Lineage (GTDB taxonomy): Bacteria > Pseudomonadota > Alphaproteobacteria > Rhodobacterales > Rhodobacteraceae > Boseongicola. Next base: position 1,406 of record JARFRG010000263.1, read on the forward strand.
ATTGCGAATGTGCCAGTTGTCGATCTGGGTCTGGATGACCTCGCGTTTGTCGAGGAGCGCGCGGTTTTTTGGGCCAAATTCGTGGGCGAGTGTACTGAGACCCGACCAGAATTCATCGGCTTCGACACCTGTGCCGGGAAGCGCTTCGGTTTCAATGAATTCTGCGAGCAAGGCACTGACCGCCAGTTCCCCTCTTTTGACACGATCTGTCATAGCCGAGTCTCCCCTGAGTAATTTGTTTATTCGAGACGTCTAAAAAACAGTCGCTTGGGATGCAAGTAGGCCAGTATACCTAGGTATCCAATTTGTTTTTTGCGCTGTTACGGGCGTTTCGGCAGCGGCCAGAGCAATAGCGCACGTTCTCCCAGTCAGCGGCCCATTTTTTGCGCCACGCAAAGGGGCGTCCGCAAATGGCGCAAACTTTTGTCGGAAGGTCGGCTTTGGTGCGCTTTGCCATGGGGCTTGCCAATCCTGTTTCGCTTTGGCACCTCCACATGCATGGGTGCATCTTTCCAACATAGGCGGACGTCGCGAAATACCAGCAGCTTTGTCACGGTCGGGGTGGCTTTGGGGGGTCTCGTGGCGTTGATTTTTTGGTTTGATGCGCATCCTGTCGTTATCGCGCTGTTCGCGGTGCTGATCTCGCCAGCCATCTGGACCATTATTGCCAATACGGATGCCACGTTGTCCGTCACCGACGACGCGATGTCGTGGCAGGTTGGCGCGCGGGGCGATGAGGTCGCTTTGAGCGACATTGATTTCGTCCGGGCGCGGACCTCGCTTGATCTGGCCCAGCGCGTCGTCGTTGTGCGTCATTCCGGCCCAAAGCTTCATGTTCCGGGGCTTTGCTTGCCGCCGGGCCGACAGCTTGATGATGCGTTGGAAGCGCGCGGTGTAACAGTCAAACGGCTGTTTTAGGGTGCTTTTGCGCGACCGGACGTGACGACACTTTGCGTTGGGTCGTCAACCAAAGGCCTTTTGGGCGCTAAACCACCAAAATTGCATCGCAATTGCTGCCGAAAAGTCGTTTTTCCAGCGTTCGCCTTAAAGTTGCCCAATTCCCGCGATTGAGTCCCCTGGTCGCGGCGAAGAGAAATATAGACATGCCCCTCGAAACTACCCCCTACCTGGCCGGCCTGACAGAGACCCTGTCAGGTCCGGTGGGGATAGCGTTTTCACTGACGCTTTTAGGCGCGCTGACAATGGGCAGTTTGCGCCGCATCCGGCGGGACGCACAGGACGAGCGGGCGCAACCAATATCGACATCCGATTTATCGCGCGAATTGCTGATCCCTGTCGTGCGCAACGATCCTGATCTTGTGGCCCGCGCGGCTGTGGCCAACCGTGTGTCGGATTTGTTTGCGCGCTGCGAATGGGCGCAATTGTCCCGTGAAGTCGCTGTTTGGGAGCGTCGCCTTGATGCGACCCCCGGCGGGACGCGCCACCATGATATCGCTATTGAAACCTGCCTTGTGCCGCTACAATCTTGTTTGGATGACGCACCGCGCGACACGCTTGACGATCTGATCGAAGCCGAGGAAATGGTTGCCGATTACGTCGTCCGCCACATTGAAGCGCCGCACGATACAGTCCATGCCGTGCTTGCAGCTTCGGCCCATATGATGCTGGCCGATAACTGTCGTGCGGAATTCTGGCCAGACAGCGAGCGGTCGCGGGCCTGTCGCCATCTGGCGCAGCATTATCTCAAGGCCGAAGCCATCCTATTGCGGTTTGATCCGGTGAGCCGTGTGTCCCCGCTACTGGCGAAGGCATTCTATGATCTGGCACTTGGCATGCCGAACGGTCATGCGCGATTGCCCGACGCATTCAGCGATTGGGTTGAACTCGATCCGTCGAACCCTGCGATCTATGCCATTCATATGCCGAAACTTTTTGGCGACGGACCTATAAACCTGAAAGCACTTGAGGCCGAGGCAGACCGCGCAGAAACTCGTACAGAAGACACTCTTGGCCATGGAGGCTACGCGCTCTGTGTGCTGCCTGCGATAGCCGACTGCCCGGAATTGCGAGATCACATTGACGCCGGACGCCTTGCGGCCGGATTGATGGATTTGGCACGTTTGTCAGGCACGCAAGCGGATGTGAACTGGGCTGCGGCGACGCTTGCAGTTGAAGCCGGGATCGGCAATGCGGAACGGCGCGCGACGTTGCAAGATGCATTTGATACGCTTGTGCGCCGCCATCTTGGAGTAATCTATCCGCGCATTTGGCAAATCCCGCTGGATGCCATTCGCGCGCGCCTTGCCGATACATTCGAGCGCACGGGTGCGCCGAAAATCACTGAGAACCCCGACTTTCCAGTCTATTCCGCCAAAGCAGCCTGAGGGACGGGCCGCGCGGGCGGGCGCACGTCGGCCAGTGAGCGACAATAGGTTTGCCGTGCCGTGTACCTTTGCATGTCGCGGCGCATCCAGTCGTTGCGAATAGGCCCCCAATCCGCCGCCACGCCGCGCCATCGCGTGTCCTTAAGCGAAATCGCCACATCACGTGGCACGGTGATCGCCATGATCCGCACCGCGCAATTCAGGTTGGCGCTGGCGCGTTTGAGGCCTTCGCCGGTTTGCACACGGCACTCGCGAAATTCGGCCGTGGGCGGATAGATCTGCAAGAGACCGAACCAGCGCCCGTCACCACCGACTGCGCGCGGATCCCAAGTGCTTTCGTACCGCGAAAGCGTCGACAAAAGCGCGGCCCAAAAGGCGGTCCGTGCGGTGGCGTCCTGATCGGGGTAGGCCGGGCACCATTCGCCAATATCGCGAGGGATCACGTCAATCAGGGGGGCTCCGTGGCTGGCGACGGCGGCCAGCGCCACGCGTGTCCAGAGCGCTCCGTTCTGGCGGTGCTCCCACCGCGCGCGCGGCAGGTGGTTGTTGCGGGGCGCGGGCGAAACGCTGAGGGCTTTGGGCGCGGCAGAGACGATCACCTCATGCGCAGTTTCCTGTGCCAGTGCGGGCGAAAACAGACCCGCAACCCAAAGTACAAGCGCTGCTTTTCGGATCACTGACAATAGGGCAGGCTTTGCGTGTAGGACTTGATGTCGTTGCGTTTACGTTCTTGGTGGAACGGTCCCCAATCGGCGGCGATCCCTTCCATTCCGCGCGATATGACCCCATCGCGCGGCACAGTCTCGGCCATGATGCGAATGCCGCAAGAGACGTTGAGCGCACCGTCTTTCAAGTCATTTGCATCGTCAGCCACGCAACCATAGCCGCGTGCGGTTGCCGGTGCGATCTGCAAAAGCCCGTGCCAGCGCCCGTCGCCGCCAGACACATCCGGGCGCCATGTGCTTTCATGGTAGGATAGCGACGCGATCAGATTGACCCAAAAGGCTTTGCGCCGAGGTTCCGTCATGTCGACATAACCGGGGCAGTATTGTTCGATGTCGTCTGGCACGAGCGCCACGAGCGGCGCTCCGTGGCTGTCGAGAGCGGCCATCGCAGCGCGGGTCCAGCGGGGGCTGCGTTCTTCGCTGTCCCATCGGACTTTTACGGGGCCCAAGACCGCGGCCGTCGGCGCAGGGTCGGGCGCCCTGGAGCAGGAAAACGCCACCAAGGCAATCACGCCAAGGCCAATTAAACTTAATCGAGCCATGTTCATCATTGCTCCTGCCGCCCCCACCTTGGTGATTGGATACGAAAACACCCGCGCTGCCAAGTCCTTGAGGCGCTTGCCAGTGCGATCTGCGGCGGGAATGCGCCTGTGGCCGGGCTTGTCGGACATCCGGGGCATGCCCCCTTGCCGCCCTGCCCCGGCTCCCCTAAAACCAGCGCGTTCGAAACCAAGGTATATGACATGCTTGATCTAACCTACGAGACCCCGAAACCAAAGGTTATCGCCGGTGCGACCGGAGACTGGGAGCTGGTGATCGGCCTTGAGGTGCATGCGCAAGTGGCTTCGAAAGCAAAGCTGTTTTCCGGCGCGTCCACGACTTTCGGGGCCGAGCCGAACTCGAATGTTGCCTTTGTTGACGCCGCGATGCCGGGCATGCTGCCGGTAATTAACGAGTTTTGCATCGAACAAGCCGTGCGGACGGGCCTTGGCCTGAACGCCGAGATCAATCTGCGATCCGCCTTTGATCGCAAGAACTACTTTTATCCTGATCTGCCGCAGGGCTATCAGATCAGCCAGCTTTACCACCCCATTGTGGGTGAAGGCGAAATTCTGGTTGATATGGGCCCCGGAGTCGCGCGGCTTGTCCGTGTCGAGCGCATTCACCTTGAACAGGACGCGGGCAAGTCGATCCACGACATGGACCCGCATATGTCGTTCGTGGATTTGAACAGAACCGGCGTCGCGCTGATGGAAATCGTGAGCCGTCCCGACATCCGTGGCCCCGAAGAGGCCGCCGCCTATGTGGTGAAACTGCGTCAGATCCTGCGGTACCTTGGAACCTGCGACGGCAATATGCAGAACGGCAATCTGCGGGCCGACGTGAACGTGTCGATCTGTCGTCCGGGTGACTACGAAAAGTATCAGGCGACACAGGACTTTTCGCATCTTGGGACGCGGTGCGAGATCAAGAACATGAACTCGATGCGGTTTATTCAGCAGGCCATCGACGTGGAAGCCAAGCGTCAGATCGCCCTTTTGGAAGACGGCAAAGAGGTGGTGCAGGAAACCCGGCTGTATGACCCGGACAAGGGCGAGACACGGTCGATGCGCTCCAAAGAAGAAGCGCATGACTATCGGTATTTCCCCTGCCCCGATCTGTTGCCGCTGGAGATTGAGCAGGCTTGGGTCGATGAGATCAAAGCTTCGCTGCCCGAGTTGCCGGACGCCAAGCGCATGCGTTTTGTGACTGAATACGGGATGACCGAATATGACGCCTCGGTGCTGACGGCCGATGTGGACAATGCCACGTATTTCGAAGTTGTGGCCACGGGGCGTGACGGAAAGCTGGCTGCCAACTGGGTGATCAACGAATTGTTCGGTCGACTGAAGAAAGAAGACCTTGATATCGGCAGCAGCCCGGTAAGCGCCGAGCAGCTTGGCGGGATCGTCGAATTGATCACCAACGGCGAGATTTCGGGCAAAATAGCCAAAGATCTGTTCGAGATCGTCTGGACCGAAGGTGGCGACCCGGCAAATATCGTCGAGGCGCGCGGCATGAAGCAGGTCACAGATACAGGCGCGATTGAGACCGAAGTTGATCGCATCATTGCGGAGAACCCCGCTCAGGTTGAAAAAGCCAAAATGAACCCGAAACTGGCGGGCTGGTTTGTCGGTCAGGTGATGAAAGCGACCGGTGGCAAGGCGAACCCGAAAGCGGTGAATGACCTCGTTGCGGCAAAGCTTGGCCTTTGACGCCGACGCGTTACATTTGCGTTCAAGAGGCGAATGCGGGCAGACTTGCCCGATCGGCTATGACAAAGGAGCGGCCCTGTGGTGAGGTTTGAATACAAGGCGGTTCCTGCGCCTTTGCGTGGCACCAAGGCCAAGGGCCTGAAGACGACCGAGGACCGCTTTTCTCTGTCCGTCACGAATGCCCTGAACGAGCATGCAGCTGATGGATGGGAGTTCGTCCGCGTTGAAACGCTCCCTTGTGAAAGTCGCAGGGGGCTGACAGGCACCCAGGTTACAGACCAGTCCGTCATGGTGTTCCGACGCATCAAGCACGCCGCCGCAAGCCATCCAGAGACAACCGAGGCCCCCTTGCCCACATTGACGCTATCGCCGCAACCCGTGGGCAGTGATCCTCCGATCAGCCGCACCCCCGGAAGCGCAGAACCGACGACCTAAGCCGAGATTTTCAACTCCAAAGCATGGATGCGAGCGACCAGAACCGGCCCCAAAGCCGTGTGCACGGCACGGTGGCGGGCAATCCGGCTCATCTTGGCAAAGGCGTCTGCCTGTATCGTGACTTGAAAATGGCTTTCGCCGCCTTCCTGAAACCCTGAATGACCGCGATGACTTTCGCTGTCATCCACGATATTCAGCGCCGTTGGCTGGAAAGCAGCCTCAAGCCGCGCCTGCATTTCTGCGGTTACTGACATTTTTTTCCGCCCTACCCCTTCAATCTTCACCGGGAGACTGTAAACTCATGCGTCCGAGTCGAAAAGGTGCCAGACCATGAAATCAGACCCCTTCGGTTTCAATCTTAGTGTTTCTGCCGATAAGAAAAAGCGGTCGCGGACGCGTCGTGGAATGTCGGGTGCATTTGAGACGTCGACCCGCGTTTGCGAGCATGCAGGATGCGAAGAGGTCGGCCAATACCGCGCGCCCAAGTCGCCGGACGATCTCGATGAATTCTATTGGTTCTGCAAGGATCACGTGCGCGAATACAATTTGAAGTGGAATTTCTTTAACGGTTCGACCGAAGAAGAACTTGCCGAACAGGTTGATAAGGATCGTGTGTGGGGTCGCGAGACCAAGCCGTTTAAGCCGGGCGAAGAGCAGCGCGCATGGGCGCGGCTGGGTGTGGACGATCCTCATCAAATCTTAGGGGAAAATGCGACGCGCAATCACGGCAAGGGTATTGGCGGAACACGCAAATTGCCGCCGACAGAACGCCGTGCGCTGGATATTCTTGATGCGCGAGATCACTGGAACAAACAGGAAATTCGCAAGTCATATAAAGGGCTTATCAAAGTCTTGCATCCCGATATGAACGGCGGCGACCGCAGTCACGAGGACCAGCTGTCCGAGGTCGTCTGGGCCTGGGATCAAATCAAAGAGAGCCGAAACTTCCAAAACTGAGACGCGCTCCATTTTAGACATCCGGTTCACGGACCGGTAATGCCTTGCGGATATGACCTTGGACAAATCGTGTTTGAGGTGACTATGAAAAGCTGGACTATTCGGAAACAAATCGGCGCGCTGAGCGGCGTTTCCATAGCGTTTTTGGTACTTGTGGCGACAGTTTCAGGGGCGTCTGTTTGGAAGCTGAACGCGTCGTTCTCGGAATTCAAGAATGCAACGGACAGAACGCAACGCTTGAACCTGATCCTTGAAGACCTTTTGGAAGCAAACACTGCGGCCACGGCCTTTGAACACACGGCCGATCCGAGTTTCGAGCGCATTACGCTTAATGAAATTGAGGATATCCTCGCAGAATCAACGATTGTCGACGACGTAACGGCCGCCTCCGCCGATTTTGCGGAACTGATGACCAAAGTGATTGAACAAACGGCCCGTTACAAATCCAATTTCGAGGCCCTGCAGGAAATTCAAGCCAGCAAACTGGAGAGTATCGAAGCTTTGAGTGCGGCGGGCTATACCTTGCAAGAGGCTTTGGGCGCGTTAGAGGGGCGTGCCAGCATAGACGGCCAAACGGCAGGATTGAAACAGATCACGGTTGCGTCGCAAGCGTTTGTTTTAAAGCGACTTTATCTAGAGCGTTATATTCGAACGCAAAGCCGCACGGACCTCGATACGGCAATAGAATTGCGTAGCAACGCCGTAGCGGCATTTGAACGAGCCGCAAAGCTTCTTGGGGGCGCGCGCTTTGCAGATCTCACAGCCAGTGTTCAGTCCAGTTTGGACACTTATTTAGAGGTTTCTGAAAAGGTCTTATCCAATTTGTCCCAGCGTAATCAGGGCGCATCGGCTCTGATGTTTGCAGCCGGCGCAATGAGCAACCTCGTTGAGGGCGCCGTAGATGCAGCCGCGGCACATCAAGTAGATATTTGGGCCAAAAACGCGCGGAACGCGATCGTTCTTGCGGTGGTTCAGGTCGCGTCAATTTTGACCGCTCTGACATGTCTTTTCATGTCAGCACGGCGCATTCAGGGGTACATCCGAACTAATGTCACCACCGTCGTGAGCGACATGCAGACGCTGGCAACGGGAACCTTGGATTTTGAAGTGTCCGGGGTCGACCGCGACACCGAATTTGGCGAAATGGCGCGCAGTCTCGAGGTTTTTCGGGCGAATGCTGTTGAGGCGAAGCATTTGCACGAAGCGTTGCGCGCAAAAGAAGCCACCGACGAAAGGCTGCGTGAGCAACAGCTCGAAAAAGATCAACTTGCAGAAATCGAGCGTCAGTCAGCAATGGAGCAAGAACGAAGCACAATTATTCGAGAGCTGTCGTCCGGTCTTGGCGGGGTCGCTTCAGCGGCGGCCAACGGCGACTTTACGCAACGCATTGACCGCCATTTTGGTCAATCAGATTTGGATGGAATGGTCTCTTCGGTCAACGCACTTGTCGACGGCGTTGAAACCAGCATTCGCGAAACCGCCCGCGTCCTGAGCAGCATTGCTGATGGAGATCTCACAGACCGAATGAGTGGGACGCATCTTGGCCTTTTCCGCGATTTGCAAATTGCGATCGACGAAACGACGGCAACACTTGGTGGGGTTGTGCACGAAATTGCGACGCAATGCGACGCAATCGGATCAAGTTCGCACCAAATGGAACGGCAAGCCGACGACCTGTCGTCTCGCGCCGAAACGCAGGCCGCAGCGCTGGAAGAAACAAGTGCCGCGATGAAGGAACTCTCGACTTCGGTGCAGGCAAGTGCCGATTCTGCACGCCAGTCCTCGGCAATCGCAAACACTGCGACCGATCGGGTCAACGAGGCCGGACAGGTTGTCAAAGAATCCGTTTCCGCGATGACTGACATCAAAGATGCATCCGAGAAAATCAAAGACATTGTCGCGGTGATGGACAGTATCGCCTATCAAACCAATTTGCTCGCCTTGAATGCATCGGTCGAAGCGGCCCGCGCCGGCGAGGCGGGAAAGGGGTTTGCGGTCGTCGCCACCGAAGTGCGCGCGCTTGCCCAGCGGTCTGGGGATGCCTCTAAGGATATTAAAGCCCTCATTGATGAGACGGTGTCGCAGGTGGTGCGTGGCGTCGATCTTGTCGAGCGGACAGGGAACACTCTGGATGAGGCCGTTGAGGGCGTGCGAGCGATGTCTACCACGATGGATAAACTAACAAACCGCGCCCAAGATCAGGCAGCCGGAGTAAGCGAAGTTGCCGGCGCCGTGCATCAGATGGATGCAATCACTCAAAAAAATGCAGCCCTCGCCGACGAAAGCCGGGAAGCTGCCCGCAATCTCGGCGACAAGATGAACGTCATGCAATCCATGATTGGACGCTTCAAAGTATCCGACAGTGACCACCCGCCTGCCGAGCGTTTTGCGGCGGAATAACAACCCCGGTGCGGCAAGGCGATCATTGGACCGGTAACTTGGCACGGAATGGCTGAGCGTTCTTGGCCGGAACTGGTGTGAATGGCCCAATCGACGCTTGATGCGCCGCTGATGATGGTGCTTTTGCTTGGGCCATAGTGTCGCGCGGTCCGGCACCACTTGAAATCTCGTTGATAAACAGTCTCTTTGGTGGCCACAGGCACTGATATCAGCAACGTCACACTCGCGCACAATAGCACCTGAAATCAGGCCAAGCCCTTGCGTCAGCGGCTATTATCAGGCAACTCCGTTTTGACCAGCAAGGCGAATTTGTTAAAACATTAGGGACTGGTAATGGATTATACGCGGTTAGATACCGACGCGAAGCCGTCAGAAGAAATCGACGTGCGCGACGTCTTTGGCATAGATAGCGATATGAAAGTGCGGGGGTTCTACGAATCCAACGAGCGCGTGCCGGAAATTGATCCGACATATAAGTTTGATCCCGATACCACACTCGCGATCCTTGCCGGCTTTCAGTACAATCGCCGTGTCCTGATCCAAGGCTATCACGGCACTGGTAAATCGACGCATATTGAACAGGTGGCCGCACGGTTGAACTGGCCCTGCGTGCGCGTCAACCTCGACAGTCATATCAGCCGGATCGATCTGATCGGTAAAGACCAGATCAAGATCGACAAGGGCATCCAATACACGGAGTTCCAGGAAGGCATCTTGCCATGGGCGCTTCGGAACCCGACGGCGATTGTGTTTGATGAATACGACGCAGGCCGCGCAGATGTTATGTTCGTCATTCAGCGAGTTCTTGAAATCGACGGCAAACTCACGCTTCTAGATCAGAACGAAGTGATCGATCCGCATCCGTATTTCCGCCTGTTTGCAACGGCAAACACCATCGGCCTGGGCGACACGACCGGGCTGTATCACGGCACACAACAGATTAACCAAGCGCAAATGGACCGTTGGACCCTTGTCGCAACATTGAACTACCTGAGCCACGATGCGGAGGCGGCGATCATTTTGTCAAAGGCGCCGCATTACAATACCGACCGGGGTCGCAAGATCATAAGTCAGATGGTGAACGTCGCGGATCTGACGCGAACTGCTTTCATGAATGGCGATTTATCAACCGTTATGAGCCCGCGCAGCGTGATCAGCTGGGCGCAAAATGCCGAGATTTTGCGGTCCGTCGGATACGCCTTCCGCCTGACGTTTCTCAACAAGTGCGACGAGCTTGAGCGTCAGACCGTTGCTGAATTCTATCAGCGGTGCTTTGACGAAGAGCTGCCGGAAAGCGCGGCCAGCGTCGCTGTGTAATGCGACAGGGTCCGGATTTAATCGTTAGGCTTTGGCCTTTGCGACCGGGCCTTGCGACAATACTTTTTGCGGTGGTCTTATGAACAGCTCTGACAACCCAGCCGATCCGTTCAAGAAAGCGCTCGCCGACGCGACCAAAGTGCTGGCCAATGACCCCGATTGGGGGGTCAGCTTTACAGTTGACCCGCCCGGTATGAACCAGGACGGCGTGCGGCTCCCTCAGGTGACGCGCCGCATGACACGCGACGAAGTTCTATTGGCCCGCGGGACCGCCGACGGATACGCGCTTCGCCGACGATTCCACAACGACACAACGCACCTGAAATATGCGCCAGATGG
>JARFRG010000112.1 GCA_029287375.1 Boseongicola sp.
GCTCGAGAAGTTCCGATTTAATGACGCCGCATCAACGCTTTACGCCTTCACCTACACGTATTGCGATTGGTATCTCGAGTTCTCAAAACCGCTGTTCGACACCGAATACGCCGACGAGACCCGCCAAACCATGGCATGGGCGCTCGACCAGCTTTTGATCCTCATGCACCCCGTCATGCCCTTCGTCACAGAAGAGATCTGGGGCCTCTCCGAGGGGCGCAAGAGCCTCCTCGTCACAACCGACTGGCCGACCTATGGCGCTGAACTCATTGATGAAAATGCGACGACCGAACTGAACTGGGTCCGCGACCTCATCGAAAAGGTCCGCCGCATCCGCGGTGAAATGAACGTGCCAAAGTCGCTCAAAGCCCCCCTCCTGCAACTCTCCTGCGACGAAGCTGGCCAAGCCGCATGGGCGCGCAACGAAGTCATCATCCTGCGCGACCGCGAAGCCGGAATCGAAGGCCTCACCGCCGTCGAAACGGCCCCGAAAGGTGCTGCCACCATCGCCGTAGACGGCGCAACTTTCGCCCTTCCCCTCGAAGGACTGATCGACGTCGCGGCGGAAAAATCCAGGCTTGAGAAGAGCTTAGGAAAACTGGGCAAGGAACTCGGAGGCCTGCGCGGTCGTCTCAAAAATCCAAAATTCCTCGAAAGCGCCCCCGAAGACGTGATCGCGGAAACCAAAGAAAACCTCGCCGCCCGCGAAGAAGAAGAAACCCGCCTCAAGACCGCCCTCGACCTGTTGGCCGACGTCTCATAACACTTTCTTCTTGGCGAAAATACTCCGGGGGTTTGGGGGCAGCGCCCCCGACCCGTGGCGCGTAAGCGGCGCAAAACAGTCGGACAAAATTCAATCCCTTGCGGCGCTCCCTTTTCAGTGGTCTTCCTAAGTCCATGACAAAACCGCCCCTGACCCCGCTGGCCGAAAGCCTGCCCGCCACCGTCCCCTTCGTCGGTCCCGAAGCCACCGAACGCAAAATGGGCAAGCCCTTTGCCGCACGCCTCGGTGCCAACGAAAGCGTCTTCGGCCCGTCCCCCAAAGCGATCAAAGCACTGGAAGAGGCCGCGGCAGACATCTGGAAATACCCTGACCCCGAAAGCCACGAACTGCGTCGTGCCATCGCGCGCCACCTCAGGGTCGCCGCAGACGAAGTCGTTGTTGGCGAGGGCATCGACACGCTTCTTGGCTATCTTGTGCGCCTCTACGTCGGTCCCGGCGACAAGGTCGTGACCTCTGACGGCGCCTATCCGACTTTCAACTATCACGTCGCCGGCTACGGCGGCACACTCACCAAGGTGCCTTACAAAGACGACTTTGAAGACCCCGAAGCACTACTCAAGGCCGCCTCAGACACGGACGCGCGTCTGATCTACCTTGCAAACCCCGACAACCCGATGGGCACCTGCCATGACTACGGCGTCATTGACGACATGATCGCCGACCTTGCGCCAGATTGCCTCCTTGTCCTCGACGAGGCTTACGTCGAATTTGCCGATGACGACATCGTGCCTGAAATCGACACCACAAACCCCAACGTCATCAGAATGCGCACGTTTTCAAAGGGCTACGGCATGGCTGGCGCGCGCGTGGGCTATGCCTTCGGGCATCGCGACATCATTCAGGCCTTTGAGAAAGTGCGCAATCACTTTGGGATGAACCGCTCGGCTCAAGCCGGGGCGCTTGCCGCCCTTGGGGATCAGAAATACCTCCAGGACGTCGTGAAAAAAGTCTCCGACTCCCGTGAACGGATCGCCGAAATTGCCCGAAACAACGACCTCACGCCCATTGCGTCGGCCACAAACTTTGTCGCCATCGATTGCGGCCAAGATGCTGACTTCGCGACAGCTGTTCTCGAGGAACTTGGCAGCCGGGGCATCTTCGTGCGTAAACCCTTCGCCGAGCCTGGCGCGCGTTGCATCCGCGTCAGCTGTGGCACGCCCGCCGACCTCGATCTTTTCGAGGCCGCTCTCCCAGAGGCGCTTGCCGCCGCCAAGGCCCGCTAACACATCGCAAAGGCCTTCCATCAGGCGCTCTGCCACAACCATCAATCGCGCTCACCGGCACGATATTTTGTTGTGTGCGTTACTGGCATCTTAAATGTTTGCTGCTATCATTTTTGTGCATGAACGATGAACGCCCAACATATCCGGACCCCGCGCCAAACTTCACGAACGCCTTTCTGACGGCGTTCGGCGTAATCCTTTTCATGATCCTCTTCACAATCTGGGCCATCTGGGGCCTGATCATCGCGGGTCTGATCAGCGCCCTTGCCGACCGCCTGATCACAATCGATTTACGCCGCAAACCAAGCAGTTAGGCAGCGCCAGCTACAACAGCCGCCGCGGCATCGACCCCGCCGCGCGCGTGCTCAATGCCCACTGCAATCATCCCCGCCCCAATCGTCGCCAAGGCACCCAGCACCATTTGCGCATTCACATGCCCCATATGGCCGATGCGGAAGAAATGATTCCATTCCGGCGATCCCGGAGGTGCCATCCCAAGACCGATCCCAAGCGTCAGACCCGCGCGCGCCTCAACCCATTCCCGCAACTCAGTCCCCTTCGCCGATCCCACGCGCACCGATGTCACGGCGTGACTGCGATGCGCTGCATCCGCGACATTCAACTCCAATGGCCCTGCCTCGCCCCAACGCTCAAACGCGGCCCAGACCGCGCGCGCCAGCACGCCATGACGCCGCAGCACAGCCTCCAGTCCCTCTTGCGCTATCATATCCAGAGCCGTGCGCAGCCCGTACAAATGATGCGTCGGCGCGGTACCGCAAAAATAGTGATAAAATAAATCAGGTTCGACCCGTGGCCGCCAATCCCAATAGGGCGTCACACAATTTGCCACGTCCCGAGCGCGATCAGCCCTGTCGTTGAAAAACACAAACCCCATGCCCGGCGGCGTCATCAGCCCTTTTTGACAGCCCGCCACCATCACATCGACGCCCCAGTCATCCATGCGGAAATCGTCGCATCCCAAACTGGCAATGCAGTCAATCATAAGCAACGCCGGATGCCCAACCGCATCCAGAACCGCCCGAAGCGCTGCCACATCGTTTCTGACGGACGTCGACGTATCGACCTGCACCGTCATCACTGCTTTGATTTCATGGGATTTATCCGCAGCCAGACGTTCGGCCAGACGCGCCATGTCAATTGTGTTGCGTTGACCGAAATCCATAATCTCGGCGTCGATCCCAAGACCCAAAGCCATCTCGGCCCAACCGTGTGAAAACATCCCCGTCGCAGGCACCAACACCTTGTCGCCGCGTGACGCCACATTGGTCAAAGCCGCCTCCCAGACGCCATGACCATTGGCGATATAAATCGCCATATGTCCCGATGTGCGTGCGACGGCCTTCAGATCTGACACAATCCCCGGCACCATATCGATCAGCTCGCCAGAGTAGATATTCGGCGAAGGACGATGCATCGACGCCAAAACACGGTCAGGAATGACCGAAGGTCCCGGAATTGCCAGGTATTGACGACCATTTCCAAGCGACATCGCAAACTTCTCCAAAAGACCATCGCCGCCAACTAGGATGACAAGTCGCGCGCGTCAATCAAGTCCCTCGCTTGTCTGCCCCGCCTATCGCGGCTAGTCAGGGCCAAACCCGCAACTCCAGAAGCGCCCGTGACCGACACATTGATCCCTCTTGGCGAAGACCGCACGAAAGACGACGCACAGCGTCCGTTGATGGGCTGGCTCTGGCGCACCTACCTCAAGCCGCAGCGCCTGTGGATCGGCATTGCAGCGGGTCTCATGGCAATCGAAGGTTCGATGCTCGGAGCGCTGAGCTACACCGTGCAGCCGATGTTCGATAAGGTCTTTATTGCTGGTGATCGCGATGCGATTTCATGGGTCGCGCTTGCCATCGGTGCGATTTTTGTCATCCGCGCCATCGCCGCTTTTGGTCACCGCACGCTTATGCAAGGCGCCGGATTGCGGATAGTCACCGAGATGCAAAAGGACATGGTCGCCCACCTTGTGACCCTCGACAGCCGCTTCTTTCAGGCCAATCCGCCCGGTACGCTTATCGAACGCGTGCGCGGAGACACCACTCAGGCCAATAACATCTGGGCCGTTGTTCTCGGCGTTGTGGGTCGGGATATCGTCAGCCTCATCGCCCTTCTCGCCGTCGCCATCTCGGTCGACTGGCTTTGGACACTTATCGCCGTCGCAGGCGCACCGCTCCTTCTCGGCCCCGTCGTTGTCCTCCAGCGATACGTGCGCAAACGCAGTTTCGCCGCCCGCGACGCCGCCGCCCGCCTGTCCACCCGGCTGGACGAGATATTTCACGGCATCAATACGATCAAACTCAACACCAGCGAAGACCGCGAGAACACGCGCCTCGCCACCACAGCAGGTGGTTTTCTAAAACAGGAAATGCAGGCCCGCATTGGCCAGGCCGCGATCCCGGCAATGACCGATTTCGTTGCGGCCATCGGGTTTGCAGGGGTCATCGTCTTCGGTGGCAGCCAGATCATCGACGGCGACAAGACCGTTGGCGAATTCATGTCCTTCTTCACCGCCATGGGCCTGATCTTCGAGCCCCTGCGCCGCGTCGCAAACGTTTCGGGTGCCTGGCAAGCCGCCCGCGCAAGCCTCGAACGTATTCAGGACGTCTTCGAGGCCAAGCCCACTATCACCTCGCCCAACACGCCCGCACCCGCCATCGCCAACCCGGAAACCGCCGACATCGTCCTCAACAACATCACGGTCCGTTACGGTAGCGAACCCGCTCTGAATGGCGCGACCTTCACCGCAAAGGCCGGACAGACCACCGCGCTTGTCGGTGCCTCAGGTGCGGGAAAATCCACCGTTTTCAATGTGCTGACCCGCCTTGTCGATCCCTCGGACGGCGTGATCACCATCAACGGCACCCCAAGCACCGCGCTCACCCTGCCTGACCTGCGCGCGTTGTATTCCGTCGTCACCCAAGATGCGCCAATGTTTGACGAAAGTCTGCGCGACAATATCGTGCTGAACACTGCAAACGTCACCGACGCCCAACTGGCCGACGCGGTCGAGGCCGCGCATCTCACCGAAGTCATTGAGCGCTTGCCAAACGGCCTCCAAAGCCCGGCAGGCCCGCGTGGCTCGGCTCTTTCAGGCGGCCAGCGACAACGCGTCGCGATCGCGCGCGCGCTCTTGCGAAATGCACCTGTGCTGTTGCTCGACGAGGCCACATCCGCCCTCGACGCCCAATCCGAAGTCCGGGTACAGGCCGCCCTCGACGATCTGGCAAAAAACCGAACCACCTTGGTCATCGCGCATCGCCTCTCAACGATCCGCAATGCCGACAAAATCGTGGTGATGGATCAGGGGCGTGTCGTCGACGAAGGCCTCCACGAAGAGCTTCTCGCGCGCGGCGGCGTCTACGCGGGCCTTTACGCCCTGCAATTCGCCGACGCCTAACGATTGCGCTCGTAACTCTTCGCAAGCACGTCCGGCGACACACCAAGAAAATACCGCGCCAAAACCCAGAGGTTTCGCAAGACCCGCCGCCCCCAGCCGTCGCGCAGATAGCGCTCGGCAGAGGTCGCGGCCTCCGCCTCCAACATCCGCAATCGCCCACGTAAAGCCCGCGCCAATGCCACGTCCTCCATCAGAGGCACCTCAGGCACACCCCCGACCGCGTTCAAAACCACGCGCCGCACCAAAAGCCCCTGATCGCCGTAGGGTAATCCAAACAGCTTTGAGCGGGCGTTCGCACCCATGGCCACCAAGGCCGGCGCCAACCCCCGCGCCCGAAACGACAGCTGAAAATACCCCGCCTGATCACGAAACTGCGACATATGCCGCGCCACGGCCTCCAGCCAATGCGCGCCCAAATGTGTGTCCGCATGCAGGATCAACACCCACTCTGCCTCAGCCGCCGCCACGCCGCGCGCAATCTGACCGCCGCGCCCGGCAGGCCCCTCGACGATCTCTGCTCCCAATGCCCGCGCGACATCCAATGTGGCGTCGGTCGACCCTCCGTCCGACACCACCAGCGACCCGATCACCCCTTCCATCACGCCCGACACAAGGATCTCCGCCGTCTCGACCAAGACATCGGCAGCATTCAAAGTAGGAATTACGACGCAAAGCGGGGCGGGCATGGGGTGCAGTCCTGTGATTGCCGTCCTATATAGGCCAGAGACAACAGGAGTGACCAGCATGGACGGGCGCAGCGTTTTACGGATCAGTGGCAAGGACCGTACCGACTTTCTTCAGGGCCTGACCACAAACGACCTTTCCCGCCTCTCTGACGGTCTGGTCTGGACCGCCATCTTGACACCGCAAGGAAAATACCTCGCCGATTTCTTTATGATCAGCGACGGTGATACGGTCCTGATCGACGTTGCAGAACTGCTTGCCTCGAGTCTCGCACAGCGCCTTTCCATGTATAAATTGCGCGCAGACGTTCAGATCGCCACCACTGACATCCATCCATCACGCGGCCCCGGCCCGGCCCCCGACGGCACCTACCCCGACCCCAGACACCCCAAGATGGGTTGGCGCGCCTACGACGGCCGCCCGGATGTCGCTGCCGACTGGGACGCCCTGCGGGTCGCGCATATGATCCCTGAAACCGGCATCGAACTGATCCCCAATGAAAGCTACCCACTGGAAACCGCTTTCGAGCGTCTCCACGGCGTTGATTTCAAAAAGGGCTGCTATGTTGGCCAGGAAGTGACCGCGCGCATGAAACACAAGACCGAGCTAAAAAAAGGCCTCGCACAGGTTGCCATCACAGGCAGCGCCCCTGTCGGAACGCCGATCACAACGCCCGACGGCAAACCGGCAGGCACGCTCTACACCCAGTCTGGCGGCAAAGCGCTGGCCTATCTGCGATTTGATCGCGCAACCAGCGACATGCGCGCAGGCGACGCGACGCTCCGGCGTCTCTGACATTCTTCTTGGAAAAAATACTCTCGCCGAAGGCAAAAGGCCGCCCGAAGGCGGCCTTGCATATCAAATCACGCCACTGGCAAATGCCTTTGATCAGGCGCGCTCGGAGTAATCCATCGTTTCGGTGTTCACGATAATGTCCTCGTCCTGTCCGACAAACGGCGGCACCATCACCTTCACACCGCAATCCAGAACGGCAGGCTTGAACGAATTGGCGGCCGTCTGACCTTTGACGACTGGTTCCGTTTCGACAACCTTGCACGTCACCTTCGATGGCAACGTCGCACTCAGCGCCTCATTCTCGTGGTACTCAATCTTGATCGTCATACCGTCTTGCAGGAACGGACGCCGCTCGCCCAAGATGTCCGCCGGAAGTTCGATCTGCTCGTAAGTTTCATTGTCCATAAAGACCAGCATCCCGTCGTTCTCGTAGAGAAACTGCTGGTCCTTTTGCTCAAGCCGTACCTTCTCGACCTTGTCAGCCGAGCGAAACCGCTCGTTCAGTTTCGATCCATTGCGGAGGTTTTTCATCTCCACCTGGGCAAACGCCCCACCCTTGCCGGGCTTCACGTGGTCGGTTTTCACCGCAACCCACAAACCGCCGTTATGTTCAAGAACATTTCCGACTCGAATCTCGTTTCCATTGATTTTGGGCATCGACGTGAACCACGCGTAAAAGTTGATAAAAAGCTCCCGGTCGCTATATTCTAGGTATAAGTCGCTGACAAGACGACGGGAACTATTGGGAGGAAGGTATCGAGCTATGCGACTAGCGCATACTAGGCATTCCTAAATAGCAACCCACAAGTGGTCCAATAAGGGCCATAAGGGGCGTCACGCCTCGAAATGCAAGAGCAAGAACAAAGGATATCGAATGGCTGATTTTGTGGACGGCACCGCATTCAATCACGAGCAAGGCAACCGCGCGAAGAAACTCTTTGCTGCCGTGGTTCTGGCCGCGCTTGATGATGCTATCGCCGACGACAAGAAATACGGCAACGGACCCGAGCAAATCGCTCGCTGGGCGCGTTCGCGCGACGGCCGCGAAGTTCTGTCCTGCGCTGGGATCGACCCCAACGAACGTGTTGTAAAGGGTCTGATGGAATTCGTCTCCAAAGGCGTGCGGACTTCGGTCGCGCTCAGCCGTGAGGAAAGCGAACGTCGCAATGCAGCCGAGCAGGCCAAAGCCGCCTGATCGACCGCACCTGCGGACCAGAAAAACGCGTCCTTTCGAGGGCGCGTTTTCTTTTTGCATAGACCCCTTTTCGCAACCCCGTGCGTCGCACTATGGTCCCCCTGAAAAAGGAGCCACAGCCAATGTCCGACACGAACCTTCCATTTGACACCGCCTTTCTCGACCGCCTCGCAGACGTGGCCATCGGCACCGGCCTCAACCTGCAACCCGGACAACAGCTCGTTCTGACCGGGTCCGCCGAAACTCTGCCACTGGTCCGCCGCATCGCCGCTGCCGCCTACAAGGCCGGGGCAAGCTTGGTGACACCGATTCTGTCGGACGAAGAAATCACCCGCGCCCGCTATCTCCACGGGCATGACGTAACCTTCGACGCCGCCGCCGGATGGCTCTATCAGGGCATGGGACAAGCCTATGACGCCAATGCCGCACGCCTGCATGTCTCGTCGGAAAATCCGATGGCCCTCTCTGACATGGACCCCGCCAAGGTCGGCCGCGCCGCCAAAGCCAACGCCATCGCCTACAAACCCGCAATTGAGAAAATCTCAAGCTTCGCGATCAACTGGTCAATCGTCTCCTATCCGGGCCGCGCTTGGGCGCAACTGGTCTTCCCGGACCTTGACGCCGACGCGGCGCAAGCCGCGCTGGCCAAAGCGCTTTTTGCCGCCTCACGCGTCGATGTTGCCGACCCGGTCGCCGCTTGGGCCGATCACAACGCCGCCCTCGCCACCCGCCGTGACTGGCTGAACGATCAACGCTTTGACGCGCTCCACTTTCGCGGCTCTGGCACGGACCTCACCGTCGGCCTTGCGGAAGGCCACCTTTGGTCCGGCGGCGCGGCCGAAGCCAAGAACGGCATCACCTGCAACCCCAACATCCCCACCGAAGAAGTCTTCACCACACCCCACGCCACCCGCGTCAACGGCACCGCGCGCGCCTCGAAACCGCTGAGCCATCAAGGCAGCCTGATAGAAGATATCGAAGTACTCTTTGAAGACGGTCGCATCACCAGGGCCTCTGCCACGCGGGGCGAAGACGTTTTCAAGAAACTGATTGAGACCGACGAAGGGGCTGCACACCTCGGCGAAGTTGCCCTCGTTCCCCACGCCTCCCCAATCTCACAAAGCGGCCTTTTGTTCTACAACACTCTCTACGACGAAAATGCCGCCTGCCACATCGCGCTGGGGCAATGTTACGAGGAATGTCTGTCGGATGCAGACGGCATTTCCCCAGAAGATCTCAAGGCGCGCGGTGGAAACACCAGCCTGATCCACGTCGACTGGATGATCGGCAGCGCCGAAACTAAAATCGATGGCATCCGCGAGAACGGCGACCGCGTTCCTGTCTTCAGGGATGGCAACTGGGCAAGCTGATTGCGCCGCACCTGCGTGCGTCGCGGTTGCGGGGGCTCTGCCCCCCGCCCCCTCGCGGGGTCTCCCCCCAGGGATATTTCAAAACAAAAGAAATTGATCCGCCCCTAGAACGGCACGTCGTCTCCGGCGGATGCGGCGGCTGTTATGAATTTTGATACCACCTTTTTGTCACCCGCCTTGTCGAAGGCAATGTCCAGCTTGTCGCCCTCGATCGCCGTCACCCCACCATAGCCGAATTTCTGATGAAACACACGATCGCCCACGGTAAACGACGACACTGCATTCATGTCGATCACGATATTGCGCGCCTCTGACGGCTGTGACATCCCGCGCTGCTGGCTCCGGGTCTGAAGACGCTTCCAGCCGGGCGAGTTATACCCATCCGCCGAGGCCGCCGCCTCGTGCAACGTGCTTTTCACGCCGCCCGTCATCCCACCGGCCGCTGCACCAAATCCCCCGCCATACAGACCGGGAGGCGTCAGTACCTCAACATGTTCGGCTGGCAATTCATCAATGAAGCGCGACGGCAGCTGGCTTTGCCATTGCCCATACACCATCCGATTGCCCGCAAACGAAATCGTCGCCAGTTCTTCGGCACGCGTGATCCCGACATAGGCCAATCGCCGCTCTTCTTCGAGCCCTTTGAGTCCCGTCTCGTCCATGGATCGCTGCGACGGGAACAGCCCGTCCTCCCAGCCCGGCAGGAACACGGCAGGAAACTCTAGCCCCTTGGCCGCATGAAGCGTCATGATCGATACCTTCTCTTCGCCCTCATCGCTTTCATTGTCCATGATCAGCGATACATGTTCGAGGAAGCCCTGCAAATTCTCAAAAGATTCAAGGGCTTTCACAAGTTCCTTAAGGTTTTCCAGTCGCCCCGGAGCCTCGGGCGTCTTGTCGTTTTGCCAATGCTCGGTATAGCCACTTTCGTCCAGCGCCTGCTCTGCGATTTCGATATGGCTGGCCCCGGCGCGCACCAATCCATGCCAGCGATCAATCCCCGTCACCAGCTTTTCCAACTCGCCCGCGCCCTTGCCGGTCAGCCCCCTGGCCGACAGCAAAATCCGCGCCCCTTCGACAAGGGACACCCCGTTTGCACGCGCCGCCATCTGGATTTTCTGCTGCGCCTTGTCGCCAAGTCCGCGCTTTGGGGTGTTCACGATCCGCTCGAACGCAAGATCGTTTTCCGGCGACACGGCGAGGCGGAAATAGGCCATCGCATCGCGGATTTCCATTCGTTCGTAAAACCGAGGCCCCCCGATCACCCGGTACGGCAATCCGATCGTCAAAAACCGGTCTTCAAACGCCCGCATCTGGTGCGAAGCCCGCACAAGGATCGCCACGCTGTCCAGTCCGACAGGCTCCATCCCCCGCGTCCCACGCTGCAAGGCCTCGATCTCCTCGCCGATCCAGCGCGCTTCCTCGTCCCCATCCCAATGGCCGATCAGACGGACCTTTTCTCCGTCTTGCTCATCAGTAAACAACTCCTTCCCAAGCCGACCCTCGTTGGCCGAAATCACGCCGGACGCCGCTGCCAGAATGTGCGGAGTGGACCGGTAGTTCTGCTCCAACCGGACCACCTTTGCGCCCGGAAAATCCTTTTCGAACCGCAGGATATTGCCCACCTCGGCCCCCCGCCAGCCATAGATCGACTGATCATCATCGCCCACGCAACAGATGTTCTTATGGCCCTGCGCCAACAGCCGCAGCCAGAGATACTGCGCGACGTTCGTATCCTGATACTCGTCAACCAGAATGTATTTGAACCAGCGCTGATACTGCGCCAACACGTCGTCGTGGTTTTGAAAAATCCACACGACATGCATCAGCAAATCACCGAAATCAGTGGCATTCAGAGTCTTCAGACGTTCCTGATATTGTTCATATATTTCAATACCCTGATTGTTATACGCCCCGTGCTCGGCAGCCGGCACCTTATCCGGTGTCCAGGCCCGGTTCTTCCAGCCGTCAATCACATGCGCCAACTGCCGTGCAGGCCAGCGTTTTTCGTCAATCCTGGCGGCGACAACCAACTGCTTCAGCAACCTGACCTGATCATCGGTGTCCAGAATCGTGAAATTCGACTTCAGCCCGACCAATTCCGCATGACGGCGCAAAAGTTTCACACAAATCGCATGAAATGTACCCAACCAGGGCATCCCTTCGATCGCCTGCCCCAAAAGCCGCGCAACGCGGTTCTTCATCTCGCGCGCGGCCTTGTTGGTAAAGGTTACCGACAAGATTTCGTTGGGCCTCGCGCGCCCGGTTGTCAGCAAATGCACGGTCCGTGTCGTCAGCGCCTTTGTCTTGCCAGTCCCCGCCCCCGCCAGCATAAGCACCGGCCCATCCAACGCTTCGACCGCCTCGCGCTGCGCGGGGTTCAACTCATCGAGATATGGCGCACCCCGCGCAGCAACGGCCTGTTGCGACAAAGGGATGCGGTCGGGGAAATCACTGTCATCGGCAAAATCATTCATGCGCAAAACCATAACCCGGTTCGCCGACAAGGAAAAGAGGGTGTTCGCGCTCTGTTCCGCCCATTGCAGCCCGCCGCGACACCTCCGGCAGGAGGATTTTTTCGACGAAGAAACCCAAAGGCCTTTTCCCCGCCGCCAACTTGGCTTTTAACAGCTCCATGACCCTGGACATCCGATACCCCGCCATCTCCGATCTTCGCGCACGCGCCAAAAAACGCGTGCCGCATTTCGTGTTCGAATACCTCGACAGCGCCACCGGTGTCGAAGACCAGCACCATCGCAACATGGCGGCCCTCCGTTCCGTTCAGTTCATGCCCGGGATCCTCGAAGGCCCCATGACACCCGACCTCTCGACGACGTTTCTTGGCCGCGACTACCAGCTGCCCTTCGGCTGCGCCCCTGTCGGCATGTCCGGCATAATGTGGCCGCGTGCCGAGAAAATCCTCGCCGCCGCCTGCGCCAAGGCGGGCCTGCCCTACACGATGTCCACCACCGCGACCGTTGTCCCGGAAACCCTGGCGCCCCATATCGGAGATCAGGGCTGGTTCCAGCTCTATATGCCGCACGACAAGACGATCCGCGCCGACATGCTCGACCGTGCGACCAAATCCGGCTTTCACACGCTTGTCATTACCGTCGATGTCCCCGTCGACAGCCGCCGCGAACGCCAGCGCCGTGCCAACCTGCAAATCCCGCCGCGCCTGAATGCTGCGATGATCTGGTCAATGATGACCCACCCGGCCTGGACCATTGGCACCCTGCAAGAAGGCATCCCCAGCCTCAAATTCGGCGAAAGCTACGTTGACCCCAGCAACACGTTCGACTCGATGGCGCACGCGGGTCACATCATCCGGGGCCAGCCATCGTGGTCCGACATCGACGAAATTCGCGCGCTGTGGAAAGGTCCGATGATCGTCAAAGGTGTGCTGAAGCCAGACGACGCAAAACGCCTCGTCGATAAGGGGGCCGACGCGATCTGGGTATCAAACCACACTGGACGTCAGTTCGACGCAGGCCCAACCTCGATCCACCAGCTGCCGAAAATCCGCGCGGCGCTCCCCGACACGCCGCTCATCTTCGACAGCGGGATCACCTGCGGCACCGACATCATGCGCGCCCTCGCGCTGGGTGCGGACTTCGTGATGATGGGTCGGGCCTGGCACTACGCGGTCGGCGCGCTCGCCGAAAACGGCCCGCCCCACCTCATGCACATCCTGCGCGACGACATCGAACTCGCTATGGGGAACCTTGGCACCCGCACGCTTGCGGATCTCAAAGACGCGCTCATCCGTCCGGACTGGGCCTGATCCACACAGCTTCATCCTTTCCCAAATACCTCGGGGTTCGGGGCAGCGCCCCGATGTTGGATGCCCCGAAAACCAACAAGAACCTTGCCCAAAGGCCCCGCGCTCGCTAACAAATGCTGCAACTGCAAAAGGAAGACGCGCCCATGGCTGATTTCAAGAAAATCCTCATCGCCAACCGGGGGGAAATCGCCATCCGAGTGATGCGCGCCGCCAATGAACTCGGCAAACGCACCGTTGCGGTCTATGCCGAAGAGGACAAGCTCAGCCTGCACCGCTTCAAAGCCGACGAAGCCTACCAGATCGGCAAAGGCCTCGGCCCTGTCGCCGCCTACCTCTCCATCGAAGAGATCATCCGCGTCGCCCGCGCCTGCGGAGCAGACGCCATCCACCCCGGCTATGGCCTGCTCTCTGAGAACCCGGAATTCGTTGACGCCTGCGCCAACAACGGCATCACCTTCATCGGCCCCAAGGCCGACACCATGCGCGCGCTCGGCGATAAGGCTTCGGCCCGTCAGGTTGCGATCAAGGCCGACGTTCCGGTGATCCCCGCGACTGACGTCCTTGGCGACGACATGGACCTCATCCGCAAACAAGCGGCAGACGTCGGTTACCCGCTGATGCTCAAAGCCTCGTGGGGCGGTGGTGGACGCGGCATGCGCCCGATCTACAGCGAAGACGAGCTTGAGGAAAAAGTCCTCGAGGGTCGGCGCGAAGCCGAAGCCGCTTTCGGCAACGGCGAAGGTTACCTCGAGAAAATGATCCTCAAGGCCCGCCACGTCGAAGTCCAAATCCTTGGCGACAATCAGGGCAACATCTACCACCTCTGGGAGCGTGATTGTTCCGTCCAGCGCCGCAATCAAAAGGTCGTCGAACGCGCGCCCGCGCCCTACCTCTCCGGCGCCCAGCGCGAACGCATCTGTAATCTTGGCAAGAGAATTGCCGAAAGCGTCAACTACGAATGCGCAGGCACCATCGAATTCCTTATGGATATGGAAAACGGCGAATTCTACTTCATCGAAGTGAACCCCCGTGTGCAGGTCGAACACACCGTCACCGAAGAGGTCACCGGCATCGACATCGTGCAGGCGCAGATCAAGATTGCCGAAGGCAAATCCCTGATGGAGGCTACCGGCACAGCGTCCCAATACGATGTCATGCTGAACGGCCACGCGATCCAGTGCCGCATTACCACCGAAGATCCGACCAACAACTTCATCCCCGACTATGGCCGCATCACCGCCTATCGCGGCGCGACCGGCATGGGCATCCGGCTTGACGGCGGCACGGCCTATTCCGGCGCCGTTATCACGCGCTATTACGACAGCTTGCTTGAAAAAGTCACCGCCTGGGCCCCGACACCCGAAGCGGCCATCGCCCGAATGGACCGTGCCTTGCGCGAATTCCGCATCCGCGGCGTGTCGACCAACATCGCCTTCGTCGAGAACCTCCTGAAGCACCCGACATTCCTCAATTACGAATACCACACCAAGTTCATCGACGAGACGCCCGAGCTTTTCGACTTCAAGAAACGTCGCGACCGCGCCACAAAGATCCTGACCTATATTTCCGACATCACGGTAAACGGACATCCCGAAACCGCAGGCCGCCCCAAACCCCATGCCGAAGCCCGCGAACCCGTCGCGCCCAAGCTCCGAACCGACGCACCAAAACCCGGCACCCGCAATATCCTCGAGGAATTCGGCCCCGAGGCGCTCGCCGACTGGATGCTGGATCAAAAACAACTGCTGATCACCGACACCACGATGCGCGACGGCCACCAGTCACTTCTTGCCACGCGCATGCGCTCGATCGACATGATCAATGCCGCCCCCGCCTATGCGGCGAACCTGCCGGAACCTGTCTCTTATACACATCTGACGCTGCCGACGATCCAACTCTAGGGTAGTTCTCGGGGGGGGGGGGGGGGGTTTAGGGGGGGGGGGGGGGGGGGGGGGGGGGGGGGGGG
>JARFRG010000171.1 GCA_029287375.1 Boseongicola sp.
CACACTAGAGTTGGATCGTCGGCAGCGTCAGATGTGTATAAGAGACAGTATGAAAGAAGCCGCGATGACATTGCCAGCGAACCTCAGGTCGATTGCGGATGCTTACGCAAATTCATTGGTGAGTAGGTTTGACAATAATAATGTCAATCATAAGCTTCGACAGATTGCGATGGATGGGACCGAAAAAGTACCCTATCGGCTTTTGGATTCTTTGCGCGAGAACCTTGCGGCGGGACGCGCTTCTCCACAACTCATCGCCGCAATAAACGCCTGGATCACTTTTGTGCGCGCAGAAGTCAAAGCGGGTCGCGCTCCCGAAGATCCGCGCGCCGACGCACTTTGCGATGCGGCCAGATCGGAAACGCCGACGGCCTCAATCCTGTCAGTGATCGACGCGTCTGATCTTACATCGCATTTTTTGGAATAATTGCCCCACGATACCCCACGACCCTCGCTGCAAGTTCATGCCCGGCCCGCAAAGCGTCGGCCTGTTGAGATTGTCGCAAGCGCGCTGCAAGGTACCCACCGTTAAAGCTATCACCTGCTGCGGTTGTGTCGACGACGCTCGCAGCGGCAGAATAATTCTGCTGAATGGGTTCGCCGATCGAAAGCGGCCCCGACGCACCACGCTTCAAGGCACCAAGACCGCGCATGCCCCTGCATCGCGTTTCGACGGCCGCCGAGGTCTCCTCAAACAATGCCATTTCATCGTCAATGGATGGCAGGGGAATGTCGCAGAAACTCCAGAATTCAGAGGTAATCTGCCGGGCATCGGTTTCATTCCACAGGCGTTGTCGATGATTGCTGTCAAAGGCGATTTTAGCAGGGCAATTCCTCAGATACTCAACAAGCGCCAGACGTACTCGGTGCGGCAATATCGCCATAGAAATCCCGGAAAGATAAATAAGATCATAGCCTTCCAGCGTCGAGAAATCGCGATCTGCAAACATTCCCCGCGCTGCGGACGCGCTTCGCCAATACGTAAATGACCGCTCCCCCGCATCATTTAGAGTGATCGCATAAAGCCCCGGAACCCCAACCGGATCCGTGCCGATGCGTTCGGTACCGATCTCTTCGGATGCAATGAAACCCCTTATGCGATCCGACATCGGATCGACGCCCAGTCGGGTAATGTAATCGACTTCAATTTCCGGGGCGCTGCGCTTGAGGTAAACGGCTGTGTTCAGCGTGTCACCGGCCACGGCAATCGAGGCCGCGTCTCCGTCCAGCGACATTTCAATCATAGCTTCGCCGATGCAAGCGACCCGCACAATCAGATCAACCTTTGTAAAGTGAAGAGTAGAAATCAACCATCTGCGGCACCATATCCTCGGATCGACCATCCGCCATTGCCGCTTTCAAACCCTTCAGCGCGCATTGCGACATGATGCTGTCAACACCCGCTTCCTTAGCCATCTGCACATAATAGCCAACGTCCTTCGCACCGTTCTTCACGGCAAAAGCAAGCTGCATGGGATCCCCATCGACACCATAGGCCTTTACGAAGTCCATCATACCAGACCGCAAAGGCCCTGCGGCCATAACACTATAAACCTTCTCGCGCTCAACGCCCATGACATCAGCCATCGCAAAAGCCTCGGACATCGCATTCGCGGTGGTCATGGCAAAAAAGTTATTGATCAGCTTGATCGTATGCCCCGCACCCAAATCCCCTAGATGGAAGACGTTCTCGCCCAGATCATCCAGCACTGGTTTAACCCGATCATAAGTCGCCTTGTCACCAGACCCCATGATATTCAAAAGACCGTCTTTGGCATGGAGCGGCGTCCGCCCCAATGGCGCATCCATGTACGAGCCACCCGCCGCCGCAACCTCGCCGCCAAGCACCCGCGTGGACGCTGGCAAAGACGTCCCAAAATCAATCACGACTGCATCAGGCTTCAAGCCAGCGATCACGCCATCAGCGCCCCGCATGCGTGCTTCGACACTGTCCGACGTGTCCATGCACAGCATGATGATCTCGCTCGCAGCGGCCACATCGCGGGCTGTTGCAACTTCTGTTGCACCGCGTGCCACCGCAGCATCTATATTTGGACGCGAACGGTTCGGCGTTATCGTGGCGTGATATCCGGTTGCCTGAAGACGCTCGACCATCGCCGACCCCATGAGCCCAAGCCCGATAAATCCAATTGCTGGTTTCGTCATGTCGTTATCCTTTTTCAATACTATTCATAACAAGCGCCGCGCCGCGCCGCCCTAATTCATCAGAACACTTCGCACCCGCACCATTGCCCGCGCCAGCGACAAAAAGCCGATCCGATAGCGCTGCAATCTCGGGCCGCAAATCATCGGTCCATGTGGTCATACAGGCATCCATCGCGACGGATCGCACAGAAACGCCCGGAAATAGTGCCCGGAACCGGGCTTCCTGATCGTCGCGCACATCCGCGCGCCCTCCGCTGCGAAACCAGTCCCCGATGTCCTGTGCAGACGTCAGCAAAATGTCATCAGGGTCGCCACCCAGCTTCATATAGCTCTTGCCATCCGGGTAACGGATCGGCGGCAAAAGATAATGCCCCTCCGGCGTACCCATCACCAGCGACGGCAAATAGCCAAGCCGCGCCGCATGGTCCTCGTCTATCTCAAAAAGTGCGACGGTTCTTGCGCACACCTTATACTTCAAATCCCGGCCAAGAACGTGATCCGTCATGCCGCCCGCCGCGACCAGAACCCGATCAAAAGTCAGAACGTCCCTGCCCACGGTGACATCCACACCCGTCGCTTTGACGTCAAGTCCGCTGACTGCGGC
The DNA here is from genome assembly GCA_029287375.1 of Boseongicola sp. Taxonomy (GTDB): domain Bacteria; phylum Pseudomonadota; class Alphaproteobacteria; order Rhodobacterales; family Rhodobacteraceae; genus Boseongicola. The sequence goes on from JARFRG010000171.1 coordinate 2,771, forward strand.
GTCCAGGAACCGCGCACCCGCGTCCTTGGCAAGCCGGGTCTGTGCCGCCACCAAACGGCGCGGCGAAATGTGGCCGCTCTCCGCATCCTCCCAAAGCACCGCCCAGTTATCAGGTAAGCTCAAATCCGGAAATTGACACTCTGCGCCGTTTCGATCCAAATCCTTATGCGATACGCCAAGCGACGCGGCCACGGCGCGCGCCGACGCCATAAATGCTCCATCGCTGTCGCCCGCCATCAACGCCCCGACAGGCGAAAAGAATGAAATGCCGGATGCCGCTTCGATATCCGCATAGCGCGTAATGGACGCGATCGACGCCTCGGCCCAATAGGCGTCCGTTGCGTTTTTGCGCGTGATACGCCCCTCGTCATAGTGGCTTGCAAAGACACCGTGATGCGTGCGCTTGTCCAACGGTTCACCGGGGCCGATCACTGTCGGCGCATACCCCGAGACGGCCAGATGGCGCGCGGCCGCACTTCCGATAAGTCCGCGACCGATCACGGCGATTGTTGGTGTCTGGCCCATACCCATAGTTCAATCCGGCCTTAGGGCGTCGATCAAAGGCAGCATCGCGGCCTTGTCCGGTTGAAGGCCGCTATAGGCCTCAAAGGATCCCAAAATCATATGACGAAAAAGATCAAAGCCGGAAATCGCTGTCAGACCGTTGTCGATGGCAGCACTTAGAAACGTCGTATGCGTCGGTGTGTAAACGGCGTCAAATGCCCATGCCTGCGTACCAACGATTTCCAAGGGAAAGGCCGATCGCCGATCATCCCCCATGCCAAGCGCCGAGGCGTTCACCAAGCCATCAGCCGCCTCAATCGCGCCGCGCGCATCTTCCATCGCCACAGCACGCACCGTGGGGCCCGATCCCGTCGCTAGTTTTTCTGCAACGCCAGGAACCGGGTCCCAAACCGCAATGTCCAAACCCCCCAGCGCGACCAACGCTGGCACAATTGCCCCTGCCACGCCGCCCGCCCCCGCAACGGCCACGCGACCCGGGGCAGCGTCTCCCATCACCGCCGACCAGGCGCCCAAAAACCCTGTGTAATCCGTGTTATAGCCTCGCATCTGTGGCTTAAACGTCAGCAGGTTCGATGCCGGCACATGTGTGGCCTCGGCAATCATCGTATCGCCCGCGCGTTTGCGTGCGGCGTTTTTGTGCGGATGCGTGATCGTAACCCCCGTCCAGTCCGCCTCAATCAACGCATCAACCTTGGTGTCGAAGTTAAAGTTTGGGTCATCACCCGTATCAATCGCGGTAAAATCAAGAGTCAGGCCATGCTCGCGACACAACAGATCCATCGCCGCAGAAAACCGCGACCGGCCAATGTGGTCTCCAATCAGACCAAGGCGAATGATCGTTTGATCACTCACATCACCGCCCCGATCTGCCAAGGCACGAATTCGTAATCGCCAAGACCCTGCGCCTCGGATTTGGATTTTTCACCCGATGCGACCCGCAGGAACATCTCGTAAATCTCGCGGCCCTTGGCCTCGACCGAGACACCTCCGTCCAGAATGTCGCCAGCATTGATGTCCATATCGTCGGTCATCCGCTCGTACATGCGGGTGTTGGTCGCAACCTTGATCGTTGGCGATGGCTTAGAGCCAAACGCCGACCCGCGTCCCGTCGTAAAGCACACCAGATTGCACCCCCCGGCAATTTGTCCCGTGACACTCGCCGGATCGTATCCAGGACTGTCCATAAAGGTGAATCCACGCGCACGCACGGTTTCGGCATACTTGTAAACGCCAGTAAGCGGAGACGTTCCGCCCTTCGCCGCCGCGCCCAACGATTTCTCCAGAATCGTCGTCAATCCACCCTTCTTGTTGCCAGGAGACGGGTTGTTATCCATCACGCCTTTATTGCGCGCGGTATAGTCCTCCCACCAACGGATGCGCTCAATCAACTGCTCGCCGATCGCTTGGGTTCTTGCGCGCGCAGTAAGCAAATGCTCGGCTCCGTAGATCTCCGGTGTCTCTGCCAAGACGCCCGTGCCCCCTTGTGCCACAAGCAAATCACACGCGTGACCAAGCGCCGGGTTTGCCGTGATCCCCGACCATGCGTCTGATCCACCGCATTGCAATGCGACCATCAGCGCAGACGCCGGGCAAGGCTCGCGCTGCACATCATTGGCCAACGGCAACATGCCTTCGATCTTGGCAATGCCCGCAGATACGGTCTTTCCCAAACCGCCGACGTCCTGAATATTCATCGCCTGAAACAACGGCCCTGGCGTCAGCCCAAAGGCCTCCATCAACCAGTCGATCTGATTGGTTTCGCAGCCAAGTCCGGCCATCAGAACACCAACCACATTCGGATTGCGCGCATAGCCCCACATCACGCGCTGCAGGGCCTCAAATCCATCGCCCGCGTCTGCCATTCCGCATCCCGTGCCATGCACAAACGCCGTAACACCGTCAATGTTGGGGTAGGCGGCAAGCCGTTCAGGGGTGAAGTATTCCGCAATTCGACGCGCCGCCGTGGCCGAACAATTCACCGACGTCAAAACCGCAATGTAATTGCGCGTCCCAACTTTGCCACCCTCACGACGATACCCCATGAATGTATCGACAGTGTCAGGCGTCGCCATTTCGCGCAGGTTTGTCGAGAACTCATAGGCGCGATTGACGTTCCGGTATTCCAGATTGTGTGTATGGACCAAGGCCCCGGCGGGAATATCCTCGGCCGCATAGCCGATCAGCGTCGCATATTTACGCACCTCGGCGCCTTTTGAGATGGCCTCAACCGCCATCTTCTGACCCCGAGGGATCAACTCAGTCGCGCCGTCAGTACCGACCTCCAAGGGTCGAATGGCCGTGGCAACATTGTCTGTGGCATCAAGCCGGATCAGAGAACTCATGCGCAGGCCGGACTGTTGGAATTCCACCGATGGATGGCGATATGCGGCTTTGTCGCCGATCTCGCACGTGCATTCTCCCACATAGACTTCCACTCCCGCCAATCTGTTAGTTCTGTCCCCGGTTGCGCGCGGCTGCGTGCGACGAACTCTGGAAAATGACTGCGTCCCGAAGGCTGCCCGGTCACATGAAACCGAAGATCAAACGACCAGCGAAACCCGCCCGTTTGATTGACCAGCGATGCGTGCGGTGTCAGCGGATGAAACAATACCGCGCCGCCTGCTGGCACGGGCAGGGGAACCGCTTGATCTTCGGCGACATAGCCCGGCGCAATTGCCGTTTGTCGCTGCGGACAATGAGGGAGCATATTCTGATCCGGTTGCTTCGGCAAAACCTGAAGGCACCCATTCTCAACAGTCGCATCTGTGATTGCCAGCCAGCACGTGACCATGTCAGTCTGATCCGCTTCATCCAAAGCGACGGCCCGATCCTGATGCCAATCCGTTGCTGTGATATGCGCGCGGGCTTCGTCGTCTGTCAAAGCTGTCGCGGGTGGTTTGATGCGAACATGCTGGATCGGGTTCGACGTGATCTCACCACCGATCAGACTCTCGACAATGTCCAACAGCGCTGGTGCGCGCACCATATCAAACACCGCCGGTCCAAAATGCATCGGTGTATCGGGCGCAATTTCATCACCTGGCAACGAAATATCCATTGGCTGAAACCAATCGCATCCCGCTTCATAGGCCGTCAGTAACTTGCCCCAAAAGTCATTCTGCACAGGTGGCCCGACAAGACCGCGTGCCTGCCAATCCGCGTAAAACTGATCCAACAGCACGCTGTATTCCGCACGGATCGCCGCCAGAATATCCGGCGACAGCACGTTTTCGATAACCAGAAACCCTTGCTGCTCAAACGTCTGTATCTGGGCAGGCGTCAACATTCACCGCTCCAACCCTATTTCAAGAGGACTTCAACAATCGGAGGCCAAATCAGCAGAACCGACAACGCGCAAAGCTGGATGCAAATAAACGGCAAGAAGCCCTTAAATATATCCGTCAGCGAAATATGCGGAGGCGCAACTGATTTCAAATAGAACGCCGCCGGACCGAACGGCGGTGACAGAAAGCTGACCTGCATGTTCATACAAAAAAGCACGCCAAACCACACTGCAACATTCTTCGGCTCCAGTTGTCCCAACAGACCAATCTCTTCGATCGGCAGACGCTGAACAATTGGCAGAAAGACCGGGATGATCAAAAGCACGATCCCGACCCAATCCATAAACGCGCCCATGAACAACAAGATCAGCATCATCATCAAAAGGATCGACATCGTCGGAAGATCCTGGCCAAGAATAAAGTTGGCCACATAGGTCGGGCCGCCCGCGATGGTATAGGCACCTGCCAAAGCCGCGGCGCCGATCGTCACCCAGATGATCGTTCCGGTCGACTTTAGTGTCCGCATCAGGCTGTCCCACAAGAGATCGAACGAGAATTCACCCCGAAAGATCGCAAGGATTAGAACCGAAATCGCGCCCATTCCCGCGGCTTCGGTGATGCCGGTGATACCACCATAGATCGAGCCCAAAACAACGCCAATTACGACAATCGGAGCGACCAGGCCCTTACCCATATTCCAACCCGTCGCTGTTTTCTCACGTCCGAAGACAAAGAAGACCAGAACGAGGCTAGCGACAATAAGCCCACCGAACCAAGGCACATAATCTGGCGTGCCCCAGAATATCGGATCAACCCCGTCGCCGAGGTCCGCGTTCTGCCCGGTGACAGTGAAGAACAGTGCACGCAGGAACAGCAAGGACGAAAAACCGCCGACCAGCACGGTCAAGAACGACAGGAACAAGGCACCCTTTTCGCGGCCAATAGGCTCGCCCGGAACTGGGTCGGGCAAAGGTGCGTCTTCAGGGCGGAGCTGCGTGCGCACGATGATGTAGATGATAAAGAACGACGCCAACATAAAGCCCGGTACAAAAGCGGCCGTAAACAGCGCCTTGATCGACGTCTCAGTGATCAAACCGTAGATGATCAAAACAATCGACGGCGGGATCATTGTCCCAAGCGAACCAGAGGCACAAATTGTGCCAATCGCGAGATTCTGGTTATACCCAAGCCGCAACATCTGCGGCAGTGCAATAAGCCCAAGCAAAACAACCTCACCACCAATGATACCCGACATCGCCGCCATGATGACGGCCATTACCGACGTAACGATTGCAATGCCGCCCCGCGTGCGGTTCAGCCAGACGTTCAGCGACGAGTACATATCTTTCGCGATTCCAGACCGCTCCAGCAAAGCGGCCATAAAGATGAACAGAGGTATGGATATGAGCACATAATCCGTCAAAAGCCCGTAAACCTTCTGCGCCAGAATATTCAGGGGTCCGCTCCCCGGCCTCCCGGTCAATATGCCGTCTCCGAACAGGAACGGATTAAACAATGTGTCCGGCTCGAACTTCATGAACAGCACAAGGACAGCCAGAATGGCCGATGCCAGTCCCAGTGGCATGCCAATGGCAAGCAACACCAACAGGCCCAGCATTAGGACCAGTGAAATGGTTCCGATATCCATTAGCTGCGCTCCGACTGATTGTCTTGGGTGGACTGTGGTGTGAAATCCAGATCCCGGATGTCTTCTGCGCCGACCGCAGCGCGTATCTTGTCCAATTCGTCTTGGTCAATGTCATCGGCCGCCGTGTGGATGACGGGTTCGGCGTTCCAATCCGAGATCAGATTGATAACGGCCTGAATGGCCACAAGACTAACGATGATCAAGACAGTGGGTTTTAGGGTTGCCGGAATCGGCGGGTCGAAAGCCGTTCCGAAGGTCTCCCAGCGCCAGAGCTTGTCGAGAGCTTCGCCATAGCCACCGTAAACCAGAAAGAAGGCGAATAGAACAATCAACACAGTCGAGATCGTATCAAACAACCGCTGCATCCAGCGTGGGCAGATATCGTACAGCAGGAAGATCCGGATGTGGCTACGCTGTTGCATGGCGTAGAGCCCCGCGCAGAGAAAAATAAATCCGGCTATCCAGAGGGATAACTCGTTTGCCCAAAGCGTTGGTGCTTCGAGTACATAACGCAGGACTACTTCGTAAAGCATCACACCGGTCAGGCAGACGATCAGCATCATTGTGACGCGTCCGATAAAAACCGAAGCGCGATCCGCAGGTCGCCAGCTTTCAAATTCCATTTTAGCGCGGCGAACAGTTCGTATGCCGATGAAAAAGAAGACTGGCATACCAATCAAGGCGATATAGTCGATCCAGTCGGCTTCACCGCCAAAAGGACCAGCCAGTCCAGGGGTCACATCATTTCGGTGGTGTAGTCCCCGCAGGTTATCTACCTGACTTTGGTCCGGCGGGACCCAATCCAGCGTGAGGGCCGGGAGGTGCCAGACTATCCAACCAGCGCATAGGATGAAGAGAAATGGTATAAGCCACTCGATGAAGCTTCCGGATTTTTCCTGCATGTTCCCTCCACTTGCACAGCGATGATGTCTCGTCGCAGCAAACAGTAGCAATGTCTTGTTGGAGTCGTTTGAGGCTCCGCAAATACGCGGAGCCTCCAGTCATGGTTTTCGCGTTACTGCGAAACGAGGCCTAGCTGTCCCAGATAAGCCAAGTGCGATTCAACCAGGGCTTTCGCTTCTGGTGTTGTCGCAAACTCAGGCCATGTGGCCTGCGCCGCAGCACGGAACTTTGCCAGCTCTTCTGGTGCCCACTGTGACAGTGTTACACCTTCAGCACGCAGTTTTGCCGCGGCTTCCGCGTTTGCCTTTTCAAAGGTCAGGGCCGTGCGCAAAGCAAGCGCTTCAAAACCAACTTTCATAATGCGCTGATGGTGCGCAGGCATTGCATTGAAGACATCAAGGTTGCACGCAAGGTGATCCGACGGCATCGAGTGGAAGCCAGGGAAGTTTGCGTACTTAACAATGTCGTAAAGACCGAGGCCCACGTTGTTGGCCAGCCCCGAAGCGTCTGCGCCGTCGATGATGCCGGTTTCAAGCGCGGTAAAAATCTCGGTGAAGTCCATTACGATCGGTGAAGCGCCGAGCTTTTCGAAAATCTTGGTTTCCATGCCGGGAGGCGAACGGAATTTCCAACCCTTGAAGTCTTCGACTTTTTCGATTGGCTTGGACGAGGCAAAGCTTTCCTGCCCATAAATCCACCAGCCAATCAACTCCATACCGTATTTGTTGTACAGGGGCTTGGCTGCTTCTTTACCACCACCGTAGTACAGCCATGACAGCTGCTGGTATGGCGTTGAGTAACCACCCATGATGTCTCCAACAAATTGGAATGCTGGGTTCTTACCAGTCTGATAACCACCACCGGTGAAATCACAGTCGAGAATGCCGGATGCAGCCGCGTCAAACGTTTCGACTGTCTTCACAACTGAAGAACTCCAGAACATCTCGACGTTGATTTCACCGTTCGACATCGCAACGATGTCATCAATGTATTCTTGTGCCAGCTTGCCTGATACAGTCTCAGGCGCGTAGTGCGACTGTATGCGCAGGTTTGTCGTCTGCGCAAAAGCGGCGGAAGCGCCGACAATCGCAAGTGTACTTGCCGCGGCTGCGGCGAGCTTCATGAATTTCATAAGGTATCCTCCCAGAGTTCAGTTATGACCGCTGCGATCTCTGCCGCGTTTTGTAAGGGCCGACTCGACCGTAGCCGCGCTTTTACCGCCTGCCAACAAAATTCTGGAAAAAATTGAAATTTCGAAATTTTTTGTAAGTTTCGGAAAATCTCTGCTAGACATGAGTCGCGAAAGGCTGCCCATGAAGACCGACTCTCCGGCTATCTATGCCGACCTCAAAGAAAAGTTGATGAACGCGCGATTTGATCCGGGCGCGAAGCTGAAGCCTGCAGCGCTTCAGGGTGAGTATGGCTGTTCGGCGAATACGGTCCGCGATGTGTTGCTCCGTCTGATGAAGGTTGGACTGGTTGAATTTGAAATTCAGCGCGGCTTCCGCGCACAGTATACCTCGCCTGAAAAACGCAATGACGTCACCCGTTTTCGCACCTTGCTCGAACAGGAAGGCGCGACGCTCTCGATGAAGCTCGGTGGGATAAGCTGGGAAGCCGACCTGACCGCGGCCCACCATAAACTCAGCCACCTCGAGCGCGAGTTTGAACGCTCTGGTGATCTTGCGACCAACCCCGAAAACATGAAGCTTTGGACAAACGCTGAATGGGCGTTTCATGATACGCTCATCTCGCGCTGCGGCTCACCAATGCTTCGCGAAACCTACGAAAACGTCTACGGACAATTCCGCCAGCAAATGGTGGCCCAAGAGCGTGACTTCGGCAGCAGTTACTTCGGTGCGATCATTCGCGAGCATCAAAGC
>JARFRG010000248.1 GCA_029287375.1 Boseongicola sp.
GGCTGACCTTGTTCAGCGCCGGAGCCATGGCCTTTCTGGCGGTGTTTGCCATTGCCCTGTCGCTGGCAACCGGGCGGTTGGCGGATCGTTGGGGGGATGAACTGGCGCGCTCGTCAACTATCCGGATATCGGCCCCTCCAGATCAGATGAGTGCGCAGACCGAGGCGGCGCTAACGGTGTTGCAGACCACCACAGGTGTGGCCAGCGCCCGCGCATTCAGCAATGAAGAACACCGGGCCCTGCTGGAACCCTGGTTTGGCCCGGGCCTGCCGGTTGACACATTGCCGATCCCGCAGCTGATTGAAGTTATTGAAGATAGTAACGGTTTTGATGCCGAAGGCTTGCGCTTGAGATTGGCTGCCGAAGTGCCAGGCGCCGTGTTGGATGATCACACCAGGTGGCGCAAACCCTTGGTGCGCGCCGCCACGCGGCTGCGATTGCTGGGCTGGGTGTCATTGTTGCTGATCGCGGCGACCACGGCGGCGATTATCACGCTGGCGGCCAATGCCGCGCTGTCGGCAAATGAGCAGGTGATCAAGGTTCTGCGGCTTGTTGGCGCGCGTGATGGATACATCGCGCAGGCCTTTGTACGCCGCTTTACCCTGCGTGCACTTGGCGGCGCGGCGGTGGGCGCGGTGGTGGCCTGTCTGGCCATCCTGCTTCTGCCCTCGGCGCAAGCCGAAGGTGGGTTCCTGACCGGGCTTGGCCTGCAAGGTTGGCACTGGCTTTGGCCGCTTATTGTGCCGCCATTGGCTGCTGGTGTGGCCTTTGGCGCAACGCAGGCTGCGGCGCGGAAAACCTTGAAAGACATGTCATGAGATACGCGTTGCGCTGGCTTTGTTCGCTGCTGTTCATCATTCAGATGTATCTGATGATGGCGGTTCTGGCGCTTGTCTTTTTCCCCTGGGCTGTGATCAGCCGAAAGGGTGCTCTGACTGCCTGTCAAACCTACTGCCGTTGGGTGTGCTGGACCGCAGGTTGGATGGTGGGCTTGCGCACCGAAGTGCGGGGTGAACCACCCACGGACGAGGTGATGATCGCAGCCAAGCATCAATCTTTTCTTGATATCATCATGATCTTCGGCGCGGTTCCGTCAGGCAAATTCATCATGAAACGCGAGCTGATCTACGCACCGCTGCTGGGGTGGTATTCGCTGCGCGTGGGCTGCATCCCCGTGGATCGCGGCAAGCGCGGACAAGCCATCGCCAAGATGAAAGCCGACGTCGAAAAGGGCGCGTCCGATCCAGGGCAACTGGTTATCTACCCCCAAGGCACCCGCGTCGCCCCCGACGACAAAAAGCCCTATAAAGCCGGCACTGCAATCCTCTATGACCAGCTTGGCCAGACCTGTGTGCCGGTCGCCACCAACATCGGATACTTTTGGCCCAAACGAGGCTTTCTCAGGAAACCCGGCACCGCCGTCGTCGAATTTCTTGATCCGATTCCACCGGGACGCGGCGTCAAAGCCTTCATGATCGAACTTGAAGACGTTATCGAAACCAATTCTGACCGCCTTTTGGCAGAAGCGAGGGCGCAGAAATGATCGACAGCATCGAAAGCCTTGAGGCGCTCTATGGCACGCCCAAAGCCCCCTCCATACGCAAAGTTGCCGACCGCATGGTGCCGGTCTATCGCCGTTGGATCATGGCCTCGCGGTTCTGCGCCCTGACCACCGTCGGCCCCGAAGGCACTGACGGCAGCCCGCGCGGCGATGATGGCCCGGTGGTCACCGAGATTGACGAGACAACCCTCGCCATGCCCGACTGGCGTGGCAACAACCGTATGGATTCGCTTAGAAATATCGTCCGCGACCCCCGCGTGTCTCTGATGTTCATGGTCCCCGGTTCCACCAGCGTGATCCGCGTGAACGGCACCGCTCAGATCACCGCTGATGCGCAGATGCTCACCCGCTTCGAGCGCGACGGCGCCCACCCGCGATCCGCCATCCTCATCGACATCACCGAGATCTACTTCCAATGCGCCCGTGCCATTATGCGCGCACGGCTCTGGACCGCCGGCGATGAAAGCGAAGGCCTGCCAAGTCCCGGTGAGATTCTCAAAGACATGACCTCGGGTGAGGTCGGCGGCCCCGAATACGACGCCGAATGGCCCGACCACGCCCGAAAATCGATGTGGTAACTCAGCCAAACAGCGCTTTGAACGGCTCGATATTCTGACGGAACCCGGCCTCGAAATCCCCGTTGCCCGGATGGTAAACGCTCTCGAACGACACCACGCCATCATAGCCATCGCGACGCAACGCGGCTGCGATATCCCCAAACAATGGCCCCAACTGGCCCTCGCCCATGGGCCGCACCTCAAGCGTGGCGCGCGGCGTATCCACCTGCACATCCTTGATATGCACATGCCCAAGATACCCGCCCCGAACCGCTTCATAGCCCTCCGGATAGGCGCGCTCGTGACACCAGCAGTTGTTCGCCGGATCCCACAGAACCTTTAGCGCATCACGCGCATCCAGTTCATCAATCAACCGCCGCGCGGTATAGTTGGAATTGACCATGGTGCCATTCCCGGTCTCGACAACCAACGTGACACCCTCGGCCCGTGCCAATTCCACCGCAGGTGCAATCATCGGCGCCATCGTGTCCCAGGCCCCATGTGCCACGTTCCACGTCTCTGCGCCGTGACTGCCCCAAAGGATTTGCTCCTTCTTCTGCGTCATGATCCGCACCAGCGGAGACCCCACCACATGCGCCATCTCAATCACTCGCTTCAGCGCATCCATATGGCGCGTATGCAAGTCATCCCCCGGCCGGTTCTGCGATGTCATCCCCGCAAATACATGGCGTGACAGACAGGACACCGGCTTTCCGCGATCCCGCAACAAGGCATCCATTTCGGCAATTTCCGCAGCAGAATGATCTCCAACTTCATGCTCGCCCACAAACTGAAGCTCTGCGTAACCCAGTCCAAACTCATCCATGACGTCAACGGCGTGTCGCAGGTCGCGACTGATCCCATCACAAATCACTCCAAGCTTCATGGCACGATCCTCCCTTCATCCTTTCGAAAATACCTCGGGGGTCCGGGGGTGGAACCCCCGGTAGCGCGGCGGATAATCAAACCTCTTTCGCCGCTGCCCGATGCAACTGGGCTCCGACGATCTCTTCGATCACTCGTGTGCAGACCCAGTTATCGCCGTTCGGATACTTCGTGCGGCCCGCATGAAATATCTGCATTGCGGACCCCGCAGTATGAAGCGGAACCCCCAGTTCCTCACCCAATGCCATCGAGATCGTCAGGTCTTTGTGCATTGTATTGATGTGGCTCCCGGTCCCCTCAAATTTCCGGTCGATAATCTTCTCCAACGCGTTGTTGACGACCCCGCAACCCGCCGATGACGTCGAAAATACATCCAGCAACACCTGCCCCGGCACGCCCGCCTTCGCCGCCAAAGCCGCCGCCTCGAACGTCGCGGAAAACTGCGCGCCGATCAAAGATTGCAAACAGGCCTTCACCGTCTGCCCGTCCCCGGGTTTGTCGCCCACCCGATGGATATTTGCCGACACGGCCTCCATGACCGGCGCAAATGTGTCGAGAACATCTCCCGGTGCGGCGGCCATCATCGTCAACGTTCCCGCTTGCGCTCCCGGAAATCCGCCGGACACCGGCGTATCAATCAGATACACGCCGGAACCCTCCATCGCCGCGCCAATCGCGCGCGCCTCTGCAGGCTTGATCGTTGCGCTTAATATCACCGCAGATCCCGGCGCCATATTGGCCATCAACCCGTCAGAGCCAAGAATGACCTCGTGCGCCTCGTCCCCCTTCCTCACCATGACAATGACCGCAGAACTTGCGCGTCCGATCTCGCCGACGCTGCCAGCGTGGCCACCCATCCCGGCAAACGCCGCCATCAGTTCTGGTTTGAGATCATATCCCCAAACCTCAAATCCATTCTTGATATGGTTCAGCGC
>JARFRG010000290.1 GCA_029287375.1 Boseongicola sp.
CCCGAGGTCTTTCCGAAATCAAAACGGATCACTGCGGGATTGGCACCGTTGCTTGGGCGTTCGGTTTTTGTGACGAACGGCGCGCAATGGGAGCGACAGCGGCGGATCATCGACCCTGCGTTCGAGGGTGGGCGGTTGCACGATACATTTCCCGCAATGGTGGCTGCCACGCATGCGGCGATTGATCGGATCGAAGGAGAGACGCTGGACGTCGAGGCCTGGGCAAGCCATGCGGCTGCGGACGTTATCTTTCGAACGCTGTTTTCAATTCCTATAGAGGATCAATTGGCGCGCGATACATTCAACGCATTTCGTGCCTTTCAACGCGAGCAGCCCGTGGCGACGATCTCTGCGCTGCTGCCTTGGCTGCCTGTGGTTCATCGGCGTCCGGCCCGAGAGGCGGCACGTCGTTTGCGCCGCTTGATCGGTCAATTGGTGGATGCGCGACAAAACCTGATCGAAAAAAACGAAGCGCCAGATGACCTTGCGACCAAAATAATGACCACGCGGGATCCGGAAACGGGGCAGTCATTTGATCGCCAAGAGATGATCGATCAGGTCGCAATCTTCTTTCTGGCAGGCCATGAAACCAGCGCGGCTCTTTTGGGTTGGGCATTGTGGCTCTTGGCGGCAGCGCCAGAGTGGGGCGATAAGGTCGCGTCCGAGGCCGCGCCTTTCTGGACCGAACCGGGCGTGTCGTCCTTGTCCAAACTCGCCGTAACGCGTGATGTGATCCGCGAAACCCTCAGACTGTACCCTCCTGTCCCGATGTTTGTGCGCGAGGCCGCGCAGGATGAGATGTTTCGGGCGCGCAATGTACGTCGTGGCAGTCAAATTGTGATCTCTCCTTGGCATTTGCACCGTCATACCCGGCATTGGGAAAGGCCTGATTCTTTTGATCCCGGACGATGGAATACGGCTACGGGGCGTGCGTCGTCGCGTGCGGCATATCGCCCGTTTTCAAAGGGGCGCCGCGTGTGTCCGGGGGCGGGGTTCGCGATGGCAGAGGCAGCCGTTTTGCTGACCGGGGTCATGCGGCGATTTCGGTTTGAAATCTGCGGTGATCCGGTTCCCGTCGCGCATCTGACGGTGCGCGCACGGGACGGAATTACGCTAAAGGTCTTTCCACGTTAGCGGTCTTGTAGTGGCGCAGAATATATAGCCGGATGGCCGAGGCCAATCCGCAATCGGTACCTCGCTCTGCATCAATTTCAGCCGCGAGATCATTGATCGCGCGGCCTTTTTGCTCGGAAATTTCCCGGAAAGCCTGCCAGAACGCGTCTTCTAAAGAGACCGACGTGCGATGCCCGCGCAACGTCAGTGAGCGTTTGACTGGCCGGCCGTTCATGTCTCTTTTTTGTGCGCGTCGTGCTTTTTCATTGCCAGCGCGGCTTTCTTGGCCTCCGCGAGCTTGTCGGCTTTGGAGCGTCCGTACTTGAACGCGTTGCCGTCGGTTTCAGCCTTACGCGCGGCTTTCGCCTTTTCCTTACGGGTCTTGTTCAGATTGACCGTGTTCATGTTTTTGGTCCTATCATTTTTTCCGGGCGTACGACGCTGTCAAATGTCGCCTCGTCCACGAAGCCAAGCGCGATGGCCTCCTGTTTTAGGGTGGTGCCGTTCTTGTGCGCAGTTTTGGCCACCGTGGTGGCATTGTCATAGCCGATTGTCGGAGCCAGAGCCGTCACAAGCATCAGGCTTTCGCGCATCAACTGGTCAATACGTGTTTCATTGGCGCGAATGCCCGAGACGCAGTTATCGGTAAAGGCCTGAGAGGCATCCCCCAATAGTTGCATGGATTGCAGCACGTTATAGGCCATCATTGGCTTGTAGACGTTCAGCTCAAAGTGGCCCTGACTGCCCGCAAATCCGACTGCGGCGTCGTTGCCGATCACATGCGCACAAACCTGGGTCATCGCTTCGCATTGGGTTGGGTTCACTTTGCCGGGCATGATCGAAGACCCTGGCTCGTTTTCCGGGAGCAACAGTTCGTACAATCCGCAGCGCGGTCCCGAGCCGAGGAAACGGATGTCATTGGCGATTTTGAACAAGCTGGCAGCCGTCGCCTTGAGAGCGCCGGAGATGGCAACCATAGCGTCGTGTGCCGCCAGTGCCTCGAATTTGTTCGGCGCTGTGACGAAGGGCAGTCCGGTGATCCGCGCCATGTTGGCGGCGACTTCTTCGCCCCATCCGGGTCGGGTGTTGAGACCGGTGCCAACGGCCGTGCCGCCCTGCGCCAGCTCGTAAATATCAGTGAGCGATGCCTCGATACGTTCGATCGACTTGGCAACCTGATGCGCATAACCGGAAAATTCCTGTGCAAGCGTCATCGGTGTCGCGTCCATTGTGTGGGTTCGACCGATTTTGATGATGCCGTCGAATTCCGTGACTTTGCTTGTCAGCGCGGCGTGCAGGTGTCGCAACCCTGGCAACGTGACGTCCCGCGCCATCATCGCGGTTGAGATATGCATTGCAGTCGGGAATGTGTCGTTGGATGACTGCCCCATATTGCAGTGATCGTTGGGATGTACCGGGTCTTTCGAGCCGATCACACCGCCCAGAATTTCTATCGCGCGGTTTGCGATGACCTCGTTGGCGTTCATGTTCGACTGGGTGCCAGATCCGGTTTGCCAGACCACAAGCGGAAAATGATCGTCAAGCTTACCTTCGACCACTTCGCCCGCGGCCTTGATGATTGCGTCGGCTTTGGTACCATCCAGCACCCCTGCGGCCTTGTTGGCTTCGGCGCAGGCTTGTTTGATGACGCCAAGCGCGCGCACGATGGCGACGGGCTGCTTTTCCCAACCGATCGGAAAATTGATCAGGCTGCGTTGGGTCTGTGCGCCCCAATATTTGTTCGTGGGAACCTCAAGTGGGCCAAAGCTGTCGGTTTCTGTGCGGGTGGTCATTGGTCAAGCTCTCCTCGCGTCTTGCGCGCAAAGCTATAGGCAAGCACAGCCCCGGACGCAATCACAAGCGCCACGTCGGGGAGAGGTATCAGGCGAGGCGGCGTGCGCGCGCCGTTGCCAAAACGGGATGCGTATCAAAGGCCTCACTCAGGCGGTCTTGCATTGATCGTACGCTTTCGCCGTAAAAATAGAATACAGTGCGGTCGGCGCGTTTGATCCAGCCGCGATTGATGGCGAGGCCTTTCATCGCCTGCGAGCAGGTTCTGGCCAGATCACGGCGGGCGGGCGCGTCAGGTGCCAGAGCGCTGTCGATTGAGATTTCGAGGCCCTCTGCGACGCCGAACAGGACCGGTTCACCGCCGTCCGCGCGTCGAATTGAAGATCCATACGGGGCATGGAGAAAGTCGAGCATATGCGCCACGCTTTCCAGACCATCGCGAGAAGCATTGCGCAAACCCAGATAGAGCGTGACGCCGCAAATGTCGTCAGGACCAGCCTCGTGGGTGCGCACTTTGGTGAGTGTGCCCATCGCCGAGGCCGCCAGTTGCCTGTTCAATGGTACGCCAAACACCTTTGATGCGTCGCGGTGACCCATGCGGACGGGCAGGCGGGCTTCGACGAATGTGACGTCAATTGTGGTCGGCTTCAATTTGAGGTCGCGAAAGAACATGGAAAGCCTCCTCGGCGCTGGTGCGCTGAATTTGGCTGTGAATCATGGCGTCAGACCGGGGAATTTGTGGCGAAAGTGCGGCGGATTATTTCCGGAAACTATCAAGACTGACGATTTCCGCTTTGCCTGCGACGTCTTTTGTTTCCAATTCGGGCTCATCGTCGTCTTCGGGCGCGTCGGATGTGTCGTCATCATCGTCCTGGGTTTCGAATCGCAGGCCAAATTCCACCGATGGATCGACGAAGGTGCGGATCGAGTCGTAGGGGATATAGAGCGGTTCGGGCGAATCGCCGAAATTCAGAGTGACGGAGAAGCCCTCGTTTGTGACTTCCAGTCCGTCGAACCAATGCTGCATGACGACGGTCATTTCATCCGGGTAGCGGTCGCTGAGCCAATCCGCGATTTCCACATCGGGATGCATCGTATCAAACGTAATGAAGAAATGGTGCTGTCCGGGCAGTCCATGCTCGGAGACATCGTTCAATACGTCCTGAATAAGACCCCGCATCGCGCGGTGCATCAGGTTGCCGTAGTCAATGATGCGCGTCATGCCGACTCCTTTATCGATGGGGGCAGCATAGGAGATTCGGACCCGATGAAAAGGTGTTGCGAACGAATTGGTTTGTTCAAAAAGCGAGACCAGCGACAAGACCAAGTAGAGCGCCAATTCCAAGCGTACGCCCCAATCCGATTTTTTGGCCGAGCAGCAAATATGCGCCGATGACCGAAATCACGGCGGCAACCGGATCGAGCGATGTAAGATCAGGTACCAGAATTGACGCCGGCCCAAACGTGGCTGTCCCGATGGATTTGAAAACAACATGGGCGGCGAACCAAAGGGACAGGTTCAAGATGACCCCGACAACGCAAGCGGTGACCGCAGATAACGCACCAGACAGTCGTCTGTTTGCGGTCAGGCGGCCAACATAAGGCGCGCCCGCGAAGATCCACAGGAAGCAGGGTATGAAGGTGACCCAAAGCGTTATCAGGCCTGCGAGATAGGCCTGCGCAAGGCCGTATTGCTGGTATGCGGTCTGAAATCCGACGAATTGCGTGACAAGGATCAGCGGCCCCGGCGTTGTCTCTGCAAGGCCCAGCCCATCCATCATCTGATCAGTTGACAGCCAGCCAAAATCCGACACGACGGTCTGTGTCATATAGGCGAGGACCGCGTAGGCGCCGCCGAATGTGACGACTGCAAGCTTGGAAAAGAACAGCGCGATGTCGGTCAAAAGGGTGGCATCGAGCGCATATAGCAGCACGATTGGCGCAGCCCAAAGGGTCAGCCAGACTGCGATCGTTTTGGTGGTGGTGCTGGGCGAAACTGGGGCGCGACCACTGTCGTTCTCACCTTTTGCGGTGAAAAACCCCCACAGAGCCGCCACAGCGATAATGAATGGAAACGGCAGGTGGAGTGCAAAAATGGCAACGAATGCGAGGGCGGCGATGATCCAGTGATCAGTTTGTTTCAGCGCACGTTTGGAGACTTTGAACAAAGCCTCGAGCACAATTGCAACGACGGTGGCTTGCACACCCAAAAACGCAGCTTCGACAAGGGGTACGTTTCCGTAGACGGCATAAATCGTTGCAAGTGCGAACATCACGATCGCACCCGGCACCACAAATAGCAGCCCGGCCAAAAGGCCCCCCGGAACGCCGCGCAAGCGCCAGCCTGCGTAGGTTGCAAGCTGCATGGCCTCGGGGCCGGGCAGAAGCATGCAGAAGGACAAAGCGCCGAGAAAGTCTTTCTCGCTCAACCAGCGGGTCTCTTCGACCAATTCGCGATGCATCAGTGCGATTTGCGCTGCAGGCCCCCCGAACGAGTAGATGCCGATGCGCGCGAAAACCCGAAACAGTGCTTGGGTCTCAGGCGCGGTCACGCGCGACCCTGCGGCCAGTCGTGGCCTTCCTCGTGACCATCACGCGCCCAACGATACAAAGCGTCATAAAGGGCCATTCCTGCTTTGAGCTGCAACTGGTCGTCTTTGTATTGGCGGGACAAGCCTACGGAAAGAGCAAGCAATCCTGCGGCCTCGGGCGCATCAGCATGGCGGTTGGTATCTGCTGCCCGAACGACCTTGGCAAGCCGGTCGAGCGCAGCTGAACGCAGCTTGAACGTATCGAGCATCGTGTCGAACGTGCAAGTATCGCCCCGGTGCGAAAACGCGACGTCGGGAATATCGAAAGGCGTGGCACTGTATCGTTCAGCAACGCCGAGGACTTCGGCCGGGGCCACAAAGAGAAACCGCGCGTCTCGATCAACAAAACGGCTTATAAGCCAAGGACAGGCGATGCGGTCGATTTTTGGGCGGTGGCGGGTCACCCAGAGGGTTGCACCGTCGACAGGAGACGGGATGGCGTTTGCCCGAACCCTGTGGGTGTCGACGCTATCGCGCCAGGCATGATTGCCGCCTTTGAGATATTCTGCTGACAGGCCGTCGGCCTTTAGCCATGCGACCAAGCCCTGGCTAAGCTTGGCGCCTTTTTGACAAACCACAATGCAGCGCCGTCCCATCAGGCGTGTCTTCAGGCCCGCGATGTCGCTGTGGGGATGCCGGAAAGCGCCGGGAATGAGGTGGGGGTCTTCGTCAAAGTCAGGATCAATGGAAATATCAACAATGACCGGGCAATCGGGCGTTCCGATGAGGCGGTTCAACTGATCGACGGTGATCTCGTTGGGGGCAGGCATGGCGCATCCTTTCTGACAAGTTTCAGTGGATGCGAAGCTTGGGCTAACGCCTCACGGGGCGTTCGCGAACCCCATAGGCAAAGTTAATCTTAAGGCGGGGCCAAAGGCAAGGGAGAGGTGGAAGTGCAGGCTTCTGTTGCCAGGTGCCTGCGAACCCCGCCTTACGTCGCTAAACGCAAGGGCTTAATTTTCAACAGTTCCGACTGCTTACGCAGCCATCGCCATTGGAGCTTTGTTGTCATTTGCAACTAGCTTTAATGGACCGATATCGGTGGTACCTCACCGAGACAAAGCAAAACCCTTTTAGACGTCCGTCGATCCTATTTCGTCCCCATGATCCCCAAATGAAGGATGTTTGGTGGAGACGCCGGGTACCGCCCCCGGGTCCGAACCGCTTATTATGAGCGCGTTTATGTCCATAGTCCCGTTGCCGAGACAGGTTGGATATAGGTCTTTTGGTTGGCTATTGGAAGGGGTGGAACGCACAGGCACGCGCTTTTCGCATGATCAGATCAGCGGCACGTTCAGGACCAGCAAGAGACTGGCGACGACGGTTTCAATCGCAAAGAAGGTGATTTTCTGGCGCGAGGCTTTGCCGTCAGCAAAAATGGATGTGACCCGACCAATTGCGGCACCGCCCCATGCAAAACCAACCATCACGAAGGCGTGCGGGGAGTTAATCAGGATCGCTCCGACGCCGAGACCGATGAACAAAGCGCCTGATGCTGCACGGATTTCAGACAGGCCCATAGTGGAGTTGGTGGGGGCCAAATCAAGATGTTTCATGGTGTAGCGAGGCATGAGCCATCCGATGGCACCGAGGCCGATGCTGAGAAGGGCGAGGAGGATGTTAACGATTTCAACCATTTGCAAACCTGCGAGCGCGTTTGAGTGTCTTATTGAGTTTACGCACATCGGCGGCGGTTGGATCAAGTTGCGGTGCGAAAGTTAGCCTGAACTGGAAGTGGCGCAGGCTGGCGTTGCGTAATTTGGAGGGAAAAGACAGGGCGGTGGAGGCCTTTTTTCGTCTCATGCGGTTTACCATGCGTGGTGTTGAGAAATTCTGAACTGGCAGATCCGAGAAAATTCACGCATATGGCAATGGAAGCTGGTTACAGTCCGGAACCTGGCGCATGGGCGGATAGGTTTGCGGGCGATAAACGATAAGAGAAGGACGTCACCATGAGAGCGCTGATCGTAGAAAAAGACGACGAGGGGAAGACGTCTGCCTCGGTTCAGGACATTGATGAGGCGCGCCTTCCTGCGGGCGAGGTGACGGTGGCTGTCGAGTATTCGACCGTTAATTATAAGGACGGTTTATGCGTTGGGCCGGGTGGCGGATTGGTGCGAAACTATCCGCATGTCCCTGGTATTGATTTTGCCGGAACTGTTGAGGCGTCAGATGATCCACGCTACGCGGCAGGCGACAAGGTCGTGCTGACGGGCTGGCGTGTCGGTGAGGCGTATTGGGGCGGATACGCGGAAAAAGCGCGGGTGAAAGCGGATTGGCTTGTGCCTTTGCCGGTGGGTTTGACGACGCGCGCTTCGATGGCGGTTGGCACGGCTGGCTTTACGGCGATGCTGGCGGTTATGGCGCTTGAAGATCACGGGATGAAGCCCGGTGACGGCGAGGTTTTGGTGACCGGAGCGGCCGGTGGTGTGGGCTCTGTGGCGACGGCGATCTTGGCCAATCTGGGCTATGAAGTTGCTGGTGTGACGGGGCGACCCGAGACGGGCGATTATCTGAAAAGTCTTGGGGCGGGCCGCATCGTGGCGCGTGAAGATCTGAGCGAGACTGTCAAAAGGCCTTTGGAAGCAGAGACTTGGGCGGGCTGTGTTGACGCTGTTGGCGGCGCGATGCTTGCGCGCGTTTTGGGTCAGATGAAGTATGGCGCGTCGGTGTCGGCGGTGGGTCTTGCGGGCGGTGCGGGCTTGCCTGCGACGGTGATCCCGTTTTTGTTGCGCGGTGTGAATCTTTTGGGGATCGACAGCGTGATGCAGCCCTATGAAAACCGGGTGCGGGCGTGGGAACGGGTGTCAAAAGACCTGCCGATGGACAAGCTGGAAGCGATGATCCAGCCTGCGACGCTTGCGGATTTGCCCAAACTGGGCGCCGATATCCTGAAAGGCCAAGTGAAGGGCCGCGTTGTTGTCGACGTAAACGCCTGAAGTCGTTAATGCAGCGCGCGCCTGCAAGGTGTTGCGCGCATTCTCTCAAAAGGTAAACGGCTTGTTTCATTGGGAATGGGGCGGGTAATCCGACGTCGGTATCACGTCGGTATTACGTCGGTGGATGCATCCGCATTTGGGGGTTTTGCCGCTCGTTTTGGAGCGTGCGTTAACGAAGGTGAATGCCTCCGTGCCGGAAAGCGGTCGAATACAGGCGCCGTTGGCAAGAATTTATGAATTAAATGAGGGTCTTGCGCTAAGGTCTTAAACGATTAATGCGCCCTTGGATGCGGTCCGGCGAGATGCCCTCAGGTTGAAGAAATATACCCACATCTTTGAAATGGCGATCTCCGGCGGCGGGTGTTCATTGTTAAGGGTAGGCAAAACACGTCTGGCAGTTCTTTGAAGCCAAGGATTGTGCCGACGAAATCCACGTTGGCGGCAATTCGGCGAGCGTTGTTGCGATCCGACGTCTCGGGCCTTCAAATACTCCGGGAGACACTTCTGTGATGGCGTGGAAAAAGCGCGCGTCTTGCGTGACAGCGGCGCGCGGAATACACCAAAGAAAACAAAGAGGGGCATATCATGAGCTTGGCATTCGTATTTCCGGGACAGGGCGCGCAGACCATTGGGATGGGGCGTGATCTGGCTGAGGCCTATCCGGCGGCGCGCGCAGTATTCGACGAGGTTGACGCGGCGCTTGGCGAGAAATTGTCGACGTTGATCTGGGAGGGGGAGCAGGAGGATTTGACCCTGACGCAGAACGCTCAGCCGGCGTTGATGGCGACCTCAATCGCGGCTTTGCGGGCTTTGGAGGCAGAGGGCGTTTCGATGGATCAGGTCGCATACGTGGCGGGACATTCGCTGGGCGAGTATTCGGCTTTGTGTGCTGCCGGGACGTTTTCGGTGGCGGATACAGCGCGGCTTTTGCGCCGGCGCGGGCTTGCGATGCAGGCGGCTGTGCCGGTTGGCGTTGGCGCGATGGCGGCGATTTTGGGTTTGGACATCGAGGCCGTGCGCGCCATTGCGGCGGATGCGGCTGAGGGCGAGGTTTGCGCGGCGGCCAACGACAACGATCCGGCTCAGGTCGTGGTCTCCGGGCATAAGGCAGCAGTGGAGCGCGCGGCTGTTTTGGCCAAGGAACGCGGAGCCAAACGGGCGTTGATGTTGCCGGTGTCTGCTCCGTTTCACTGCGAATTGATGGCGCCGGCAGCGCGCGAAATGGCGGTGGCTTTGGGCGAGGTCAAAATGAATGACCCCGTCGTGCCGCTTGTCGCGAATGTCTTGGCGCGACCTTGCAGGGATGCGACAGATATTTCGTCTTTGTTGGTCGAGCAGGTGACCCATTCTGTCCGTTGGCGCGAAAGTGTCGACTGGATGGCTGGCGAGGGGGGCGTGACGACGTTTTGGGAGATTGGCGCGGGCAAGGCTTTGTCGGGAATGATCCGGCGGATTGCGAAAGAGGCGGAGACGCGGGCGGTTGGCACGTCGGCTGATGTGGCGGCGGCGGTTGAGGCGTTGGGGGCGTAGGGGCGCGGCCCCTCGGCCCGTTCGGGCCTCACCCCGGGATATTTTTGAACAGACGAAGGATGGAAGATGTTTGATTTGAGCGGCAAGGCGGCTTTGGTGACGGGGGCTTCGGGCGGTATTGGGGCTGCGATTGCGCGGGGCTTGCATGCGCGGGGCGCGGTGGTTGGATTGTCGGGGACGCGGGTGGAGCCGTTGGAGGCTTTGGCGGCGGAGTTGGGCGAGCGCGCGCATGTTTTGCCGTGCAACCTTAGCGATCCGGAGGCCGTGGCGGCCTTGCCGAAGGCCGCAATCGCGGCGATGGGGTCGGTGGATATTCTGGTGAACAATGCCGGGATCACGCGGGACAATTTGTTCATGCGGATGTCGGATGACGAGTGGTCGAGTGTTTTGCAGGTAAACCTGACGAGCGCCATGGTGTTGGCCAAGGGTGTCATGCGCGGCATGATGAAGGCGCGCTGGGGGCGGATTGTTAATATTACGTCCGTCGTCGGGGCGACGGGCAATCCGGGGCAGGCGAATTATGCGGCCTCGAAGGCCGGTTTGGTCGGCATGTCGAAGTCATTGGCCTATGAGGTGGCAAGTCGGGGGATTACGGTGAACTGCGTGGCGCCGGGGTTCATCACGACGGCGATGACGGACAAGCTGACCGACGATCAGAAGAGCGCAATTTTGACGCAAGTGCCGATGGGGCGCATGGGGGAGGCGGATGAGATCGCCAGCGCCGTGGTGTATCTTTCGAGTGCCGAGGCCGGATATATCACCGGTGCGACGTTGCATGTGAACGGCGGGATGGCCATGCTATGGTTGGGTCGCGTGTGGTGATTTTTTCTTTTGCCTTTCTCGGGAGTTTGT
>JARFRG010000007.1 GCA_029287375.1 Boseongicola sp.
CCGCACCCCGATTTTCGACCAGATGAGCGAAGAGCATATCGCTTATATGCTCTCAAAAATCCCGCGCGCCCGCTTCCTCGAAGTCGAAGAGGCCGCCGCGATGATCACATGGTTGGCCAGCGCCGAGAATTCCTTCACAACTGCAGGCGTCTTCGACCTCTCCGGGGGACGCGCGACCTACTAGGCGGCGAAATTAAGCCAATCTTTACGAACCTTAACCGAACGCCACGTTAATTGGTCAATTTCGGTAGTACACCGCACGGTCGCTCGCACACTTGCTCCGCGTTCAAGACCGCTTTCGTTCAACCTGGCCGTCAATGACTTCAGATCCGAGCGCATCTCCATGATGCCCCAGTCAGGCGCCGCATTGGACGCACCGGCGAGCAGACCAAGCCCAACGCCGGCGACGGCGACCCGGAACGCCAGAATCCGAAGTGATCTGAAAAAATTAGGCATGGCTCGAAGCTGGCAACGACTTTGGAGAGTCGACTTCAGTGTCAAACGTCATGAATAGCAACTCGCCCTCCCCGTCACCGCAATTCGTGATCCGGATCGAACCGTCCGGATCGGCATAAATCCGTCCGCCCTCGCGTACGACCTTTTGCCAGGCCGGTCCCTGTGCTTCGACCGTGCCTTTCACGACAATGACCTGGCGCCCATGTCCGGGCTCCAGGTCAATGAATGCTCCCAGCGGCAGCTGAGACGTCCCGAGATTGAAGGTTTCCGTCTCATGAATACGCTCAAGACCTGCCGGCATGGAGAACGACACCATTTTCGGCGCAGCAGACGCATAGTATTCCGCCTCGGGACGTGCCTTCTGCTTCAAAGCCTCGACGACGTCTTTCACCTCTTGTGAGCTGTTCCGACGCGTCACAAGCAGCGCATCCGGCGTATCCACAATAATTATGTCTTCAAGCCCGACGATGCTGACCAAACGCCCTTCCGAGCGCACCATGGTGTTGGTCGAACCAACAGCAACCACATCGCCCTGAAACACATTGCCGTCCGCGTCTGGCTTAGAAATCTCAAACATCGCCGCCCAGCTTCCGACATCGTTCCAGACCACATCGAGCGAAGTCGTCGCAATCCGGTCGGATCGCTCAAAAACGGCCATCTCGGTCGGATTCGCTTTGGCTTCGCTGAAGGCGTCGGCGTTCAGGTAGAACGCCTCAGGGAAAATCGCGGCCCCAAAGACCGAGCGCTTGATCGTCGCTGCCGTCTCGGTGTCGTACTTTTCGTATTCCTCGATGATGGTTTTCGCGGAGAACAACGAAATTCCGGATGCCCAAGCGGCATCCAAAGTGTCAATAATCCTTTGTGCTTCAGCCTTTAGAGGTTTTTCAATGAATTGCGCGACCTTGTGCAGTCCCGCGTGTCCCGCGATTTCCTCGCCTTTGGTGATATAGCCGAACCCGCTCTCGGGTCCACGCGGAGCGATACCGAAGGTGATGATCTGGCCCTCAAGAGCCGCATCCGCATAGCGCATGATCGTTGAATTGATATCGCCCTCGATCACATGATCCGCTGGGACAACAAGAATAAGCGCATTCTGGTCACTAGCGAACAGCATATGAGCAGCGGCCAACACAGCGGGGCCGGTATTGCGCGCCATCGGCTCGCAAATAATCCGGCTTCCCGACTGAATTTCGCGTAACTGGCTGACCACAGTCCCGCGATGCCGCAGACTGGTCACGATACAAGGGTCGTGAAATGCCTCACAGCTATGACGCTGAATAGCCGCCTGAAAGAACGACACGGAATCTTTGCCGCCGATCTTCTGGAATTGCTTTGGACTGCGCGTGCGCGAGATCGGCCAAAGCCGCGTGCCGCTCCCACCGCACAAAATCAGAGGATGTATCTTTCTCATCTTAGCTTTCCCCTGCCCCGAACGCCCAAAATGGCTGTTTCTTAAACCTCAACTGGGCCAACTTCCCAATTTCGCCCTGGAAGAGCACCCCCTCGTCAGCGGTCAACTGCACCTGCAGAAACAACTCGGGATCAGATCGAAATAGGACGAATTCTGATCCACAATATAAGACCTTACAATGAAATCGGCATGGCTTGCTGCTGTGCTCGCGGCATGTTCTTTGAACGACTTCGCCTTCCGGCGCAGATAGAAAACCTTCTTGAATAGGATCGCGCTTGCGAAATTCACTAGCGCCCAGGAATACCGCCACTCCCCCAAGTATGCCGACAACGATGATCGCATTAGGCTCGATATTCCGGCCGTCCAGAAATGCGGCCGGTAAGGTGAGTTCCAGAAAGGCGATCACCGAGAAGTAGAAAAAATGGGTAAGCGTTCTCTTCACAATCAGACTTACCAGCAGATGCCGGAATACGATCCGTCGCTCACCATGTCGCGATGCACGCGCGTCAGGTCGACCACCTTTCGCCTTGGTGTCGCGTTTTTCAATTTCTCAACCGTTTCCGCATAATAGTTGCCAATCAAAACGGTGCCGGCGCTTTCGATCAGTTGATCGATATCGCCGATCAGGCGTGCTTCCAGGTCGGGAACACCCTCATTGCCACGCCCGGCACCGGGCGTGCCTGCATCAAAGGCTTCTTTCACGAAAGGATCGTAGATCTCGACATTGACACCTTTGTCGATCAAGCGCGCGGCCAGAGC
>JARFRG010000021.1 GCA_029287375.1 Boseongicola sp.
TATAAGAGACAGCTTCAGCAACGCGGCCTATGAAACGCGCGTAACATCATTTTCGCCATCTTTGGGCTTTCCGATCTCAGAAAACGGTCGTGTGACCTTGCGCTATACCATCGCGAAAGAGGACATCTTTAATGTCACGGATGACGCTTCCTTGCTGATAAAGGGCGAAGCCGGAGACAAGCTGCGGAGTTCCATTGGTTACAACTACGACCTTGATTTGCTTCGTGGAGGACTGAATCCCACTCGGGGTGTGCTTTTTTCATTTGGGCAGGAATTGGCCGGTGTTGGGGGCGATACGGAGTATTTGAAGACCACCACACGCGTTGTTGCACAACGCGATGTCTGGAACGAAGAAGTAACTTTGCGCGCCATTTTCGAAGGCGGTCTCGTGTCATCCATCGGAGGCGGCGAAACGCGGATCACCGATCGCTTCTTTTTGACGTCGCGACAAGTCCGTGGTTTTTCATCCCGCGGCATAGGCCCGCGCGATACAGGTGCGGTCCAATCGGATGTCCTGGGGGGCAACAAATATGTCGCTGCGCGCTTTGAGGCGGATTTTCCACTGGGTCTACCGGAAGAGTATGGCCTTTCGGGGGGTGTTTTCTTTGACGTTGGCTCGCTTTGGGGACTTGATAACACCGCAGGAGACGCAACGATTGATGACGGGTTTGAATTGCGATCCTCGGTTGGTTTTTCCCTTCTTTGGGCGACCCCGATTGGACCACTTCGGATGAACTTCTCAAACCCCATTAAATCGAACCCTCTGGATGATGAGCGCACGTTTGACTTTACGATTTCGGCCGACTTTTGATGGCCTTTCGTTCGGTTCTTATTGCTGGAGCCATCTGTATGGCTTTGACAGGGGGATCGGTCACTGCTCAGGAGGCGTCGCTGAATCTGCCGCCACCGATTCTAACAATCGACCAGGACCGCTTGTTTCAAGAAACCAGGCTTGGGGCGCGATCGGCAGAAGCCATCGAAACTGAGGTTGCGACACTTGCTGCAGAAAACGCTCAGATCGAAAGTGATTTGGTGCGTCGCGAGCAAGAATTAACAGAGAGACGTCCCACATTGCCGCCCGCGGAATTCCGCGCCCTTGCCGATGCTTTTGACGTGGATGTTCAGCTTATCCGTGACGCGCAGGATGAAAAGGCACGTGAATTGACGCGGCTGCGTGATGTAGCGAGACAGACGTTTTTCAACGATGTGGCAGGTATTATTTCGGACATCGTTCGAGAGCGTGGTGCCCTTGTTGTTCTGGATCGCCGTGATGTATTTCTGTCGGCGGATCGGATTGATATCACTGACGAGGCGATAGCGCGGGTCAATGCGACGGTAGATGCTGAGTGATCGGCTTGCGAGCACAGCCGCGTGTTGGTACCACAATTGAAAACCGGGCAGAGGACGCACCATATGACCGAGACGCTCGCCAGCGCTGACATCAATCTCATCCAGCGCATTATTCCACATCGCTATCCATTCCTGCTTGTCGACAAGGTTGTCGAAATCGATGGGACGAGTTCTGGCGTTGGCATCAAGAATGTCACCATGAACGAGCCGCAGTTCACCGGACATTTTCCCGGCATGCCAGTCTTTCCGGGTGTCTTGATGGTTGAAGCGATGGCGCAAACGGCGGCGGTAATCGCTGGTGTTGGTCTGGATTTGGCAGACAAAAATTTCGGCGTTTATTTTATGGCGATGGATAACGTAAAATTCCGCAGGAAAGTCATCCCCGGCGATACGCTTCGCATGAAAGTCGAGACATTGAGGGGCGGCGGAAAAGTCTGGAAGTTCAAGGGGTGCGCCACAGTTGACGGCGATGTCGCCTGTGAATGCGAATTCACAGCAATGATGGACTGGCCAAAGTGAGCGTCGATCCGCGCTTGAACGTGCACCCCTCAGCAGTGATCGAAGACGGTGCCGTGTTATCTGCTGGTGTGGAAGTGGGGCCGTTTTCGCTAATCGGACCCGAGGTTGTCTTGAAGCCTGGCGTCATCATTAAGTCGCATGCTGTTGTGACCGGCCGAACCGTTGTCGGCGATGACACTGTTGTCTTCCCCGGCGCGGTCATTGGAGAGATCCCACAGGACTTGAAATTCAAGGGCGAGAACACGCGCTTGATCATTGGCAAGCGCAATCGCATCCGCGAAGGCGTCACAATGAATACCGGCACTGAAGGTGGCGGTGGCGAAACACGTGTTGGCGATGATTGTCTCTTTATGACCGGAGCGCACGTCGCGCATGACGCCATTGTCGGGGACCGGGTGATCGTTGCCAATCAAGGCGCTATCGCCGGACATTGCGTGATTGGCGACGATGTGATCATCGGCGGTTTGTCGGGTGTTCATCAATGGGTGCGGGTCGGAAAAGGCGCGATCATTGGTGCGGTGACGATGGTGACGAACGACGTCATTCCTTATGGTCTGGTGCAGGGGCCTCGCGGGACTCTTGACGGTCTGAACCTTGTCGGCCTCAAGCGGCGCGGTGTTGATCGCGCGGATATTTCCGCATTACGCGCAGCTTTTGGAGCCCTTGCAGACGGTGAAGGCGCGTTTCTCGACCGCGCACGGCATTTGAAAGCCGACAGCGAAAGTGCCTATGTGAAGGAAATTGTGGATTTCATTCTTGGTGCGTCAGATCGCCATTTCCTGACACCGGAGCGCTAGCGTGCTGGCTCTGATTGCAGGTCAGGGCAAGTTGCCCGAGTATGTTGCGCGCAAGATCTCAGCGCCGATGACGATAGCGTCACTTGAGGGGTATCCGCCAGAAACCCTGACCTCTGATCGCGTTTTCCGGATAGAGCGACTGGGGAGCTTTTTGGCCGAGCTTAGGGAAGACGGCGTTTCCGAAGTGTGCTTTGCCGGCGCGATACGGCGTCCTGCGTTGGATCCTTCATTTCTTGATGCGGCGACGATGCCGCTTGTTCCGGCGATGATGCAGGCTATGCAACAGGGCGATGATGCGGCGCTGCGCGCGGTTTTGTCCTTTTTCGAAAGTGCCGGTTTGATCGTCCGCGGGGCGCACGAGATTGCGCCTGATCTTATACCTGAAATCGGCGTGCCGACACGACGCAAACCCGATGCGGACCAGGAACGCGATGCCTTGCGGGGCTGGGACATCCTTGATGCTCTTGGCGCGGCGGATACGGGACAGTCTTGTGTTGTGCATCGCGGTCAGGCGCTGGCACTTGAGGCGATGCCTGGCACCGACTGGATGCTCAAGAGCATTGCGGTGCGTCCTGATATGGCGACGGGGGGTGTCCTTTGTAAGGGGCCAAAGCCCAATCAGGATCGTCGCATCGATATGCCCACAATCGGACCGTCGACGGTCAGTCAGGCCGCGAAAGCAGGATTGGCGGGGATTGCCATTGCTGCTGGTGGTGTTCTTGCCATCGACATGGCTGAAATTGTCCGGCGCGCCGATGACAAGAGCATGTTCGTTTGGGTGCGCGAATGATCGGTCGCTGTGGTTCGAACCTGCACGGCTTCCCATGACGCTTCGCCTTTCTCTTTTGGCGGGCGAGTTGTCCGGGGATAAACTTGGCGCATCATTGATGGCAGGTCTTAAGACTCTCGTCCCGGATATTTCGTTCCACGGCGTTGGCGGCCCATTGATGGAGGCGGAAGGCTTAGAGAGCCTGTTCCCAATGGGTGAGTTGTCCGTTATGGGAATTGCAGAGGTTTTGCCCAAGTACCGCGCCCTCAAGCGCCGGCTTCACCAAACGGCGGACGCTGTATTGGCGTGGCAGCCGGATGCGCTTATCACAATCGACAGTCCGGACTTCTCACTACGGTTGGCAAAGCTGGTTAAGGCAAAATCCGATGTTCCGACAATTCACTATGTCGCGCCTTCGGTCTGGGCCTGGCGTCCCGGACGTGCCGCAAAAATGGCCGCGCATGTTGATCATGTCCTTGCTCTTTTGCCGTTTGAGCCTCCGTATATGGAAGCCGCTGGAATGGGCTGCGATTTCGTAGGGCATCCGGTTGTCTCGGAACCCGTGGCCACCAAGGCCGATGTCCAGCGCTTTCGTTCGGAAGAAGGCATCGGGGATGCACCGGTTGTTCTGGTTCTGCCGGGGTCACGGCAAAGCGAGGTTACACGTCTTGCACCTGTCTTTGGGTCGGCCATTGAGGCCGTCCTGTCTGGCAGACCCGACGCGCGTGTTGTGGTGCCTGCGGCGTCTTCAGTTGCCGAGATGGTCAAGCTTGCAGTCGCGTCCTGGCCCGGCGCGCCTATTGTTCTGGATCCTCGTGACGGGCCTGATCCGACAGGTCGAAAACGCGCGGCCTTTCGCGCGGCCAACGTGGCGCTGGCAGCGTC
The DNA here is from genome assembly GCA_029287375.1 of Boseongicola sp. Lineage (GTDB taxonomy): Bacteria > Pseudomonadota > Alphaproteobacteria > Rhodobacterales > Rhodobacteraceae > Boseongicola. The sequence goes on from JARFRG010000021.1 coordinate 4,321, forward strand.
TGGCACCGTGTCTTTGGAATTGGCGGCGAGCGGCACCCCAATGGTGGTCGCCTATGATTTGAATTGGCTCAGTTGGCAGATCATGTCCCGATTGGTCGTGGTCGATACTGTCACGCTGGTCAACCTTGTGACTGGCGACAAGGTGATCCCGGAATTTCTGGGACCAAAGTGCCGGGCTCCTGAGATTGCAGCCGCATTGGCCCCGCTCATTTCAGAGGGACCTGCGCGAACCCGTCAGATAGATGCCATGGACATCACTATGGAACGTCTGGGCCGCGGCGGCGCTGATCCGGGTCTGCGCGCGGCGCAGGCTGTTATGCGCGTCCTGAGGCATTCCCCAGCCTAGTATCCGCGCCATATCCATCCACCACCGAGTACCCGCGTCCCACTTCGTTCGTAGAACACGCAGGCTTGCCCCGGTGCGACCCCTTCTTCGGGTGTGAACAATTCAATTTCCGCTGAAGTTTCGGAAAGGGGACGGATCAGGGCCTCTGTCGGAGGACGCGTGGAGCGGACTTTGACAGAAACGGACCACTCGTCTTGCGACGCAAAAGGTGTATCGCCAAGCCAGTTTACCTCACGCACCGGAACAACGCGTGTCGACAACATTTCCTTTGGTCCGACAATGACATGGCGCGCATCCACATCAAGCTTGACGACATAAAGTGGTTCTTCCAAACCGCCAATCCCAAGGCCGCGACGTTGCCCGATGGTGTAATGGATCACACCTTTGTGCGTTCCAACGACCCGTCCGTCGACGTGGACGATATCGCCGGGTTCAGCCGCACCTGGGCGCAGCTTTTCGATAACGCTGGCATAATCGCCATTTGGCACAAAACAGATGTCCTGACTGTCGGGCTTGTCGGCGACTCCCAATCCATGACGCGCCGCAAGCACGCGCGTTTCAGACTTTGACATCAAATGCCCAAGCGGAAATCGCAAGAACGACAATTGCGCCGGTGTTGTTGAGAACAGAAAATAGCTTTGATCCCGTGCCACATCTGCGGCCATGTGCAATTCGGGGCCAGCGGTGCCGACTTTTCGCTGAATATAGTGGCCCGTGGCCATGCAATCTGCATCCAGATCCTTTGCGGTTTCCAAAAGATCTTTGAATTTCACCCGTTCGTTGCATCTGATACACGGAACCGGAGTTGCTCCGGCCAAATAGCTGTCGGCAAATTCGTCTATGACCGCGTCCCGAAATATATTTTCATAGTCCAGAACATAGTGCGGAAAGCCCATATCCTCGGCCACGCGGCGCGCATCATGAATGTCCACGCCTGCACAACACGCGCCTTTTTTGGCAAGGGCCGCACCGTGATCATAAAGCTGAAGCGTGACACCGATGACGTCATAGCCTTCGCGCGCAAGTTCGGCCGCGACGACGGAACTATCGACACCACCAGACATCGCAACCACCACGCGTGTATCGCTGGGGGCTTTCGCAAAGCCGAGAGAATTCACTGCGTCGCGATCATCGAGCGCCATGCCTGTCACCAATTCAAGAAGAATGCTTCGATAGAAATATAGGAAAATGCGATCTAGTCGCAAGGGCTGCCTTCACTCTGAGTTAAGACCTGTTGTGCCAAAACATGGTCAAATGTGACCAAGGATGTCGGCAATGTATTTGAAAAAAGTTGATGGGCCGCGTGCCGTGACACTCTCTGATGGAAGCGTCATGACCCGTGCGGACCTGCCTGAACCAAACACTGGTAGATGGGTTGCAAGCCGAAAGGCCGCTGTTGTGCGCGCCGTGGATGCGGGGCTGATAAAACGTGATGATGCGCTGGAAATGTATGAGATTTCGTCAGAAGAGTTTGATGAATGGCAATCATTGGTTGTGCGACATGGAGAGGCTGCCCTGAAAGCAACTTCTATTCAGCGCTATAGACAACCACAGGTTGATATGTGACGGTTACCTTATAGTAACCCCTAGTTAACCATTAGACGGCTATTGAGGACGGGTAACGGGATGACTGCGGAGAAGTGACGTGCGCGTACTTTTGGTTGAAGACGATCCAACGACTTCGCGGAGCATCGAAATGATGCTGACCCACGCGAACCTAAACGTCTATGCAACGGACCTTGGCGAAGAAGGGATCGATCTTGCAAAACTCTATGACTACGATCTGATTCTTCTCGATCTGAACTTGCCGGATATGGACGGGCATGAAGTTCTTAGGCAGTTGCGGCTTGCGCGGGTTGATACGCCAATCCTGATTCTAACGGGATCGGATGACACGGAGAATAAGATCAAGGGATTTGGTTTTGGGGCAGACGATTATCTGACCAAACCGTTTCACCGCGAAGAACTGGTTGCGCGCATACATGCGATTATCCGGCGCTCGAAAGGCCACGCGCAGTCAGTCATCAAGACCGGCAAGGTGGCCGTGAATCTTGACGCCAAGACGGTTGATGCAGGCGGTCGTTCGGTTCACCTGACGGGCAAAGAATACCAAATGCTCGAGCTGCTTTCACTTCGCAAGGGAACGACGCTGACAAAAGAAATGTTTTTGAACCACCTTTACGGTGGCATGGATGAGCCGGAACTCAAGATTATCGACGTCTTTATCTGTAAACTTCGCAAGAAACTTGCAGAGGCGACTGACGGTGACAACTATATCGAAACGGTATGGGGGCGCGGATATGTGCTGCGCGACCCTGATCCGATTGCCGCTGATATTGAACCGATCGCGGTGACGGCCTAGTCGTTTGCTGAAAGCTTAGGCTGGACCTTGGCGGTACCCGAATCTATCCATGTCCAAATGGGTTCGGGAGCAACGAATGTCCGGCGACATATCAGTTCAAGACTTGGACAAAGAACAGGCAAGCGCTGAATTGCGGCGTCTGTCTGCGCTTTTGTCGGCCGCCAACACGGCTTATCATACCCACGATGCCCCTGAAATTTCGGATGCTGAGTATGATGCGTTAAAGCGTCGAAATGCTGACATCGAAGCGCGTTTTCCAACTCTCGTTTCTCCGCAGTCCCCGACGTTTCAAGTGGGCGCCAGCCCGGCGGATGGCTTTCAGAAAATCGTGCATTCGGTTCCAATGTTGTCGCTTGGCAATGCCTTCGATGATGAAGATGTTGTCGGTTTCGACACATCGGTTCGAAAGTTTTTGGGGATACCGCTCGACGAGGCGCTTGCTTACACGGCTGAGCCGAAGATTGATGGCCTGTCGCTTGCGCTGCGATATGAAGATGGCGCGCTTGTTCATGCAGCGACGCGCGGAGATGGCAGGGTCGGTGAAAATGTCACCGCAAATGCCCGAACAATTACCGATATTCCCGACGTTTTGGTCGGTGCTCCCGCGCTGCTCGAGGTGCGCGGCGAAGTCTATATGTCTCACGAAGATTTTGAGGCGCTGAATACTCGCCAAGCGGCCAATAGTGAAAAGACCTTTGCCAATCCCCGAAACGCCGCTGCGGGTTCTTTGCGCCAGTTGGATGCCTCAATCACATCGTCGCGCCCTTTACGCTTTTTCGCCTATGGGTGGGGCAGTGTCAGCGAACCTTTGGCCAAAACGCAAAAAGACGCGATCAATCGTCTGAATGCGCTTGGGTTTTCCACCAACCCGCTGACAAGTCTCTGCAATTCAGCCGATGAGCTTATCGGTCATTACCGCAGTATTGAAAGTCAGCGCGCCACCCTCGGGTACGACATCGATGGCGTCGTCTACAAAGTGAATGACCTTGAGTTGCAAAAGCGTCTCGGGTTTCGCTCGACGACTCCCCGTTGGGCGATTGCGCATAAATTTCCTGCCGAATTGGCTTGGACGCGGCTTGCAGCAATTGACATTCAGGTTGGCCGAACGGGCGCGCTTAGTCCGGTTGCGCGCCTGCATCCTGTGACTGTTGGTGGTGTTGTCGTTTCAAATGCGACACTTCACAACGAAGACTACATCGCGGGAAAAGGCGCCAGCGGCTCGCTGATCAGGGACGGAAAGGATATCCGCCTCGGTGATTGGGTTCAGGTGTATCGGGCTGGGGACGTCATTCCGAAAGTAGCAGATGTCGACCTTGCAAAGCGCCCTGAAAATGCGCAACCCTATGTTTTTCCACAGATTTGTCCGGAATGTCATTCAGATGCCATCCGCGAACCGGGGGATGCAGTGCGTCGTTGTACCGGCGGCATCATTTGCCCTGCGCAAGTTGTCGAGCGATTGAAGCACTTTGTCTCACGGTCTGCGTTTGATATCGAAGGTCTGGGCGCAAAGCAGGTCGAGCAATTCTTTCTCGACGGCTGGATCCGCGAGCCGGCAGATATATTCCTGCTCGAAGACCGATACAGTTCCGGATTGCAGCAACTTAAGAACCGTGAAGGCTGGGGCGAAACCTCTGCATCGAAGCTCTTTGAGGGGATCAACGAAAAGCGTAAGATTCCGCTAAATCGCCTGATTTTTGCATTGGGCATTCGTCATGTCGGTGAAAGTGGCGCATCTCTTCTGGCGCGAAACTATGGAACCTGGACAGATTTCGAGACGGCGATGACGTCTGCAAGGATCGAGGATGGCCCGGAATGGGAGACCTTGCTTGGAATTGATGGTGTTGGACCTGTCATGGCGACTTCTCTTGTTACCGCGTTTCATCAAGAGGCCGAGCGGGCGTCAATTGACCGCCTTGTTGGCGAGCTTGAAATTCTTCCAGTCATGGCTGCGGACACAGGAGACAGCCCGGTCGTGGGCAAGACGGTTGTTTTCACCGGTACACTTGAGAAGATGACACGCGCAGAGGCCAAGGCACGCGCCGAGGCGCTTGGAGCGAAAGTATCAGGGTCGGTATCAAGCAAGACAGATTTCCTTGTCGCGGGCCCGGGCGCGGGTTCAAAAGCCAAAAAAGCTGCTGAATTGGGCATCCAAACGATGGATGAGGATGGTTGGCTGGCGATGATTGAGGGATCATGAGCACGCGTCCCGAAGTGCTGTTTCCGCTTTTTGCACGTTTGGAGACCTTGCCAGGCATCGGAGAGAAGACAGCTAAGTTGATGGCAAACCTCCATGTCCTCGTCCCTAAGGATCTTGTTTTTACGCTTCCATTTTCGGGAATTGATCGCCGTTTAAGGCCGACTGTCGAAGGTGTTATGGCACCACAGATCGTGACCGTAAAAGTCCTTGTGCAAGGCCATATTCCCGCACGGTCAAAAGGAAGACCCCATCGTGTCGAGGTAAGCGACAGCACTTCGGCGTTTCAGCTTGTGTTCTTTCACGCCCGGAGCGACTGGTTGGACCGCCAACTTCCAGTCGGAGAAGAGCGAATTGTTTCGGGCAAGCTTGAGATTTTCGATGGCGTGCCGCAGATGGTGCATCCCGACCATATCCTTTTGCCCGAAAACATCGCGGATCTTCCTGAATTCGAGCCAGTCTATCCACTCACGCAGGGCGTTTCGCAAAAACTTATGGCGCGCGCGGCGACTGCGGCCGTGGGATTGGCGCCGGAACTTGGGGAATGGATTGACCCAGATCTTAAATCTCGGGAAGGGTGGCCCGCTTGGTCCGAGGCCGTGAGGGCTGCACAT
>JARFRG010000010.1 GCA_029287375.1 Boseongicola sp.
CGCTCGGCGGCGGCACGGGCGACGATTTTCTGCGCGGCGGTCCCGGTGATGACACGCTGCGCGGTGGCGCGGATGATGACCTGTTGGAAGGCGCGCAGAATGCCGACTTTCTGCAAGGGGATGGTGGCAACGACACCCTGCGCGGTGGTCCGGGGGCGGATTTTCTGACGGGCAATCTCGGCTTGGATGAACTCGAAGGCGGTCCGGGAGACGATACGCTGATCGGGCTTGCCGGGAGCTATGCCGACGCGCCGGCCAGCGATGCGGATCAAAGCGATCGGCTTGAGGGCTGGGAAGGCGCGGATTTCATCGTGATGGGTGCTGGTGACGAGGCTTGGGGAGAGTTTGTCACCACCAAAGCGGACGGTGCGTCGGATGTGTTCGTGTCTGGGATCTGGGCCGATGGGAACCCCCCGATCGTGCATGATTTCGATCCCTTGGTAGACAGGCTGGTGCTGTACTATGACCCCGGCGTTCTGACCGATCCGCCGGTCACTGTGACATCGGTTGATGTCGCGGGCGACGTGACTTTCGAGGTGCGACTGGACGGAACAACTCTGATGCTGATCGAAATGGGGTCTTCGGGAGGGATTGTCGTGCCGGGTGACGTGGAACTGCGTACGCCAAGTATCGGACCGACCGTCTGACCAGTTTCTGAAAAATTGTCTTGATTTTCGGCTTGGGTCGAAAGGCTGCGGTAACTTCCGGCTGCGAGAGTGTCTGGATAACTATTGTCGGGGTCCGTTGTGCCGGTCGAGCTGTGGGTTGCAGGTTTGGGACTAGTGATCGTCGTTTGGGCGGCCAGTATCTTGCGCAACCGACGCTCGGATGTGCTGTCACAGGCGACCTTCAGTGAAGTGGATGAACGGATTTTGACCGCAGACAGCACTTTTACGGGCAATGACACGTCCGTTGGCGTGCATGTCTCTGATGATGCCGCAGGGGCGGATATATCCGATGTCGGGGTTGATGATCCGATGACCTCTGCCGTCCATGTGGTTCCGCCGGACGTTGCCGAGTTTTTGATCCCGGAATTTCGGCCCGGCCTCGACATCTGTCAGGTCGATCTTTGCTATCCACATATTGAATTTGTTCATTGGCGATCACCGGGGATGGCTGCAATGATGTTCACCGATGGCGCAGAAACGCTCACAGTGTTTTTTCAGGGTCTTGATGTCGTTCCGTTCGACGGCGTGTTCGTGCGCTTTGACCACCCGCGCAAAGGCCCGCAGTCGTATCTTCTGGCAGAGCTTTTGGATGTCCACGAGAGCGAGATCTCTGAGGCAGCGGCGGCAGTGAAAAAAGAGACCACTCTTGATACGACAGATTGCGAGCTTGAAACGGGCAGCTCCCCCATGGAGTTCATGGACTTTGACACGACGACGGAGTGCATCGAGGTGTTTGTGCCAGAAGGCCGCCTGAACGCCACGAAGGTGGCGATTTCACGCACTGCCAACGGGACAGATTCCGAGGTCTTGGTCGACGGTCGGGTTGCCGCCATTTTGCGCGGGGCAATTGACGCAGGGCCGCGGAATGTGAAACTGGTCGCGGTCAATCAGACAGCGGCGGCCTGAAACCTTGGCCAGCTCACAAGGCACTGTGCATAGCTGACATAAAGCGGATGACGCGGGTGGCCATCTTTGGTCTCCCCCAGACTAAACAACGGCGTGCCGGATGCCTCAAGAAGATTGGCGACCTCTGCCCCGCGATCCAAAAAGGCCCCATGCACGCCCCAGGCGCATAAAATGTCATCAGACCAAACGGCCGCCGCGCCGAGCACGGCGTCATTGTCGGCTCCGTTTGGAAAGGTCGCTTTCTTCAGCAATGCGGGCTCTGTTTCGCGCCAGGCAAAGATATTGCAGACCCGCATCGCGCCGTAGCCAAGACGCCGCGCGCGCCGTTCGCAACGCTCGACCGTGGGATCGTTGGCTTGCTCTGTGGCTTTCGAAGGGTTCAGCATCACAAACAAAAGCCGGCGTCCGTTTGTGTCCCACACCCGCGTCAAGGCATATCGGTATTTGTTGCAAGGCGAATAGACAGCACTGCTTTCGGTGCCATCCCGAGCATGCGTCCGCGTGACAAGGCTCAAAGCCGAAACACCCGCGTTGGGGCCAATTCGCCCGAACGATAAACCCCAACAGCCACCGGCTGGCCCTGGAACGAAGCCCAGGCAAGCTCGCCGAACTCGGCCTCGCTTGAGATTACCGCGCCCGGATTGCCGTTGGCCAGACGCGCCGCACCTTCTGCGCTCATTCGGCACTCTGGCAGATCGGCAAGACCCGTTTCAATCGGCAATAGAAATTTGTCCAACTCCGGCGTGCGCGCGATCTCGTTTATCCGATCCAAAGTAATAGCGTTCTCGATCTCAAAAGGCCCCGACCATACCCGGCGCAAGCTCTGCACATGCGCAAAACATCCAAGTCGCGCACCCAGATCCCGCGCGATTGACCGCACATAGCCGCCTTTCCCACAGACCATTTCAAGGACCGCGTGGTCGCGGTCAGGACGATCGACAAGAACAAGGCGATCAACGAAAAGCGGCCGCGCCGCGATGTCCATTTCTTCGCCCGCCCGTGCCAATGCATAGGCCCGTTGCCCATCGATCTTCACCGCGGAAAACTGCGGCGGCACTTGCATTATATCGCCCGTAAACTCGGGCAACGCGGCTTCGATTTCGGCGTCGCTGGGGCGCGCATCCGATGTGGCGATGCTTTCGCCCTCGGCATCGTCGGTGTTCGTCGCCACGCCAAACGTGACGGTGAAATGATAGGCTTTCATCGCATCGGTCACGAAAGGCACGGTCTTCGTCGCTTCTCCAAGCGCGATGGCAAGAATGCCGGTCGCTTCGGGGTCAAGCGTGCCTGCGTGTCCGGCTTTGTTGGCATCAAACGCCCAGCGCACCTTGCCGACCACATTTGTGGACGACATGCCTGCGGGTTTGTCGACGACAACCCAACCCGAAATGTCGCGACCTTTTTTGCGTCGTGCCACAGGTGTCTCCGCTCTCGGTTTGTTCCAGACGGGCTGCTATCGGTTGCGCGCAAAGCCGTCAATCCGCAGGGCGGGTCACGGCCAGAATGGGTCCAAAAGGAAAGCCGATATCGCGACGACCGATTTCTGGCACAAAAAGCCGTGAAACCTTGCCATCAAGAAAGAGCGCATTCGGCGTCTTAAGCGCGTCGCGAAAAAAGCGGGCAAATCGGTGGAAATTTACAGGCTTGTCGGAAATCACGGCAAAAACAGTGCCATCTATGCTCACGCCCACGCCGTTGCGAATAAATCGCGAGTCGCTGTCTGGCAGAAACCGGGGATGAAGCGCGCCATCGATCACCAGCATCGGACCCGATTGGCTGGCATAAGTGCAGTCGGGAATAAGGTCCGCGAAACGGCGGCTTTCAATGATCCGGGCCGCGGTGTCGGTCAAACAAAACACACCATTCGGCAAAAGTCCGAAATTGCCCGGGCCTTCGCGGGTCACCAGCGGTGCGCTTTCCACGCCGTCCTCGATATACAACCCGACCGGGCGTCGATCGGGGTGGTACATGCCGCCGTTCGTCGCAAAGACGATGGCGCGCCCGTCCGTTTGCGCCTGCATTTCGACCCGATCGAAAGTGCCAAGGATTTCGCCCGCGTCGTCGCGCAGAAACAGGCGAATGTCGTCCTCCGGCCTGGCGGCGCAGACGGTAAAGGGCACGTCTTCAAAAGTGACAGCCGCGCACCCCGCCGCCGAAGCCGCGCCCGCCAGCAAAAGCGTTGCGCTAATCGCTGTCCAGATCGCGGCGAACATTGTCGTCCGAGAACAGTCGGCGCGTATCGTCGAGCCGATCAAAGGTTTCATCGATTTCAAATTTGATCTCTGGCGCAAATTTCAAAGCCAGACCCTTGGCCACCACACGGCGGATTTCGACGCGGTTCTTGCGCAAAGCCGACAAAGCTTCCTCGCGGTCATTGCCCCCAAGCGGCAAGATATAAGCCGTCGCGATTTTCAGATCGGTAGAACAGCGCACTTCGCCAACAGTGATCGACATCCGGCCCAGATCAGGATCGTGGATGTCGCCCTGATTAAGGACATCGCTCAGGCGGCGGCGCACCAGTTCGGCGACGCGCAGTTGGCGTTGGGTCGGTCCGGGACCATCATTGAAACGGGGTTTTGCCATAGTGCGGATCTAGTCGTTCGTGCCGGTCCCCGCAAGCGGCGCTTTTCTCGCGTGTCGCAAGGTCGTATGGAAGGGCGACAAAGGAGAGACGAGATGCACGATCGACCGGGTGTTGTAATCACAGGGGCTGCTGGCCGCATGGGGCAAACGCTGATCAAAGCGGTGCGCGACAGCGCGGCTTTGCGGCTTGTCGGTGTTTTGGAACGGCCGGGGCACGATTGGATCGGCCGCGATATCGGGGTTGCCATGGGCGGTGGTGAGGCCGGCATTATCGTGGGCGACGATCCGCTGGTGGCCTTTGCATCCGCGCAAGCCGTGATCGATTTTACCGCACCGGCCGCGACGGTGGCCCACGCCGCAGTCGCAGCACAGGCACGGATTGTGCATGTGATCGGCACAACGGGAATGAACGATGACGAGTTGGCAATAATTACTGCTGCCGCGCGGCACGCGACGATTGTGCGTGCAGGCAATATGACGCTTGGGGTCAATCTTCTCACGCTTTTGACCAAAAAGGTCGCCGCGGCACTTGATGAGGATTTTGACATCGAAATCGTCGAAGCCCACCACAATCAAAAGGTCGATGCACCTTCCGGCACGGCCTTGATGCTTGGCGAGGCCGCCGCCGAAGGTCGCGGCGTGTCCCTTGATGACGTGTCCGACCGGGGTCGTGATGGCATCACCGGGGCGCGCAAGCGTGGTGACATCGGATTTAGCGCCATTCGCGCTGGCGACATTGCCGGAGAGCATGACGTGATCTTTGCCGCCCCCGGCGAACGGATCATCCTGCGCCATGGCGCAACAGATCGCAGCATTTTCGCCCGTGGTTCCTTACGCGCCGCCCTTTGGGGTCACGGGCGAGATCCCGGAGAATACGATATGCTGGATGTTTTGGGATTGAACTGATCCAGGGTCGGTCCCGTACCGTAAACG
>JARFRG010000014.1 GCA_029287375.1 Boseongicola sp.
GTCTTTGCCGATCAGCGTCAACATGAAGCCGCGCGGACGCAGCTTGCGCCGCACGTCGCTAAGTTCTGCGCGTGAGGTGTCGGTGATAAGTAGCACGTCGCGTTCCACCAGTTCATCAATGCGCTCCTGCAACAGATCGACTTGTTCCTGGAATGCAGGGTCGGCGGGCGTGTCAGCGAACACAACAACGGGACGCGCAATCCAACGGAAGTCGTCAAGGTTGATGTCACCAGCGTCGAATATCGTGGTTCGATCGGCCTCCCAGATTTCAACCGGGGTCAGTTCGTTGGTTTCGCCATCCGTCGCGGTCGCAACCGTGGCCGTTATCGCCAAGGCGAAAGACGCCAGAAAAAGTGAAATGCGTGGTGCGGTCATGAGTTCTCCGTTCAAGGGGAATATATGCCTGATTTCTGGAATGCGTAGGGGTAAGTCGTCAGGTCACGACGATTTCACCAGATACGGGCCAAAAGAGGAGAGATTTCGATGAGCGATTGGAAGTCCCTCGCGGAAAAAGAACTTCGCGGCAAAAGTCTGAGTGATATCGAGTGGGAAACGCTGGAAGGCATTCGCGTGAAGCCGCTCTATGACGAGACGGACATCGCGGATTTGGACCATATGGGGTCCACGCCCGGTTACGCGCCCTATACGCGTGGCGTTAAGGCGACGATGTATGCCGGACGCCCCTGGACGATCCGGCAGTACGCCGGGTTCTCGACGGCCGAAGAATCGAACGCGTTTTATCGGCGCAATCTTGAGGCAGGCCAGCAGGGCGTCAGTGTTGCTTTTGATCTGGCGACGCACCGGGGCTATGACAGTGACCATCCTCGCGTTGAGGGCGACGTCGGCAAAGCCGGAGTCGCGATTGACAGCGTTGAGGATATGAAAATCCTCTTTGATAGCATTCCCTTGGATCAGGTCAGCGTGTCGATGACGATGAACGGCGCTGTCATTCCGATTCTGGCGAGTTTTATCGTCGCTGGAGAAGAACAAGGGCATGACAAGGCGTTGTTGTCCGGCACTATTCAGAACGACATTCTAAAGGAATTCATGGTCCGCAATACCTATGTTTACCCGCCGGAACCGTCGATGCGGATCGTCGCCGATATCATTGAATATACGTCCGACCACATGCCGAAGTTCAATTCGATCTCGATCTCGGGCTATCATATGCAAGAGGCGGGTGCGAACCTTGTGCAGGAGTTGGCGTTCACCTTGGCGGACGGCCGCGAGTATGTGCGAACCGCCATAGAGCGCGGCATGGACGTTGATAAGTTCGCGGGACGGCTCAGTTTTTTCTTTGCCATCGGTATGAATTTCTTCATGGAAGCTGCAAAACTGCGGGCCGCGCGGCTGTTGTGGAGCCGGATCATGGACGAGTTTGGGGCCAGTGATCGCTCGAAGATGTTGCGAACGCATTGCCAGACCTCTGGTGTTTCTTTGCAGGAACAGGATCCCTACAACAATGTGGTACGCACTGCCTATGAGGCAATGAGTGCCGTATTGGGCGGAACACAATCGTTGCACACCAATGCGCTGGACGAGGCCATTGCCTTACCGACGGATTTTTCGGCCCGGATCGCGCGCAACACGCAATTGATCCTTCAGGAAGAAACCGGCGTGACCAATGTGGTGGACCCGCTTGCGGGGTCTTACTATGTCGAAAGTCTGACGGCGGAGCTGGCGGAAAAAGCCTGGGCGCTAATCGAAGAAGTTGACGAGATGGGCGGCATGACCAAGGCTGTGGCCACCGGCATGCCCAAGTTGCGGATCGAAGAATCCGCGGCACGGCGGCAGGCGATGATCGACAAGGGCGACGAGGTCATCGTTGGGGTCAACAAGTACCGCAAAGACAAAGAAGACCCGATTGATATTCGCGATATCAACAATGACACAGTGCGCGCGAGCCAGATCGAACGCCTCAATCACATAAAGGCGACGCGTAACGCAGCGGTCTGCGAAGCCGCACTTGTCGCTGTCGAAAAATGTGCGGCTGAGGGCGGAAATCTGTTGGCCGCCGCCGTGGACGCGGCGCGCGCGCGCGCCAGTGTAGGAGAAATCAGTATGGCGATGGAGAAGGTATTCGGGCGGCACCGGGCCGAGGTCAAGACCCTCGCCGGGGTGTATGGAGCGGCCTATGAAGGGGATGCGGGGTTTGCCGCGATCCAGAAAAAAGTCGAAGATTTCGCCGAAGACGAGGGTCGCCGCCCGCGCATGCTGGTCGTAAAAATGGGGCAGGACGGGCATGATCGTGGTGCAAAAGTCATCGCGACGGCCTTTGCCGATATCGGATTCGATGTGGATGTCGGGCCATTGTTCCAGACTCCGGAAGAAGCCGCGCAGGACGCCATCGACAACGATGTGCATGTGATCGGGATTTCCAGTCAGGCGGCCGGGCACAAGACTTTGGCCCCAAAGTTGATCAAGGCTTTGGAAGCACGAGATGCCAGCGATATTCTGGTCATCTGCGGTGGGGTTATTCCGCAGCAGGACTATGAGTTTCTGAAATCTGCGGGCGTGAAGGCGATTTTTGGTCCCGGTACGAATATTCCCGACGCGGCATCGGACATATTGGAACTAATCCGTACAGCTCGGGCATTGTGAGGCAATCCGCATAATAGTCCGTCTGCTCTGAAGCTGTCGGGAAGTGCAGATTGCGACCGAAAGAACTCGTCTCTCTTTGTCAGAAGGCGAATTTGCGCTTGTCCCGAGATGTGGCAACAGTCTAATGCAACGATTTCTCTTGAACCCGCAAAGTGCTGACGCCATTTATATGTATGAGATTTTCGTTGGAACTTGACCATCTCGCTGTTGTGGCACGGACCCTTGAAGAGGGGTGCTCTTATGTAGAGGCTGTACTGGGCGCCGAACTATCGGCGGGTGGCCAGCACGATGACATGGGGACACACAACCGACTTTTATCGCTTGGCCCCGACACCTATCTGGAAGTCATCGCGATCGATCCAAGCGCGCAAAAACCCAAGCATCGCCGCTGGTTCAATCTGGATGCCTTTGACGCGGCGCCGCGGATGACGAACTGGATTTGCCGCACCGATGATCTGGACGCGGCACTTTTGGACGCACCAGCGGGATCGGGACGTCCGATGCGTTTGACGCGTGGCGATATGGCCTGGCAGATGGCGGTTCCGGAGTTCGGGAAATTACCGTTCGATGATGCAAGCCCGGCTCTTATCAGCTGGGGCGACAGTCCGCATCCGGCAGGCCGTCTACCGGATCATGGCTTCCGCCTTGTCCGGCTTGATGTATTTCATCCGCGCGCCACTGAATTGACGGATGCTTTTGCCTCGTTGAACCGGTTGCCGACTGCGTCAGTACGCGAAGGCCCTGAAAAACGGCTCATTGCAACGATCTCAACCCCGGAAGGCAACCGGGTTCTCGCATGATTGTGCGGGCTGCAGAGCCGCGCGATGCAGCCGGGATCGTGGGAGTTCTAAATCCAATCATTCGCGAAACGACAATATCGTTTAAGCCGATTGAACTCGGTCTCGACGAGGTCTTGAACTTGATTGAAACAGTCCCCGGCATTTTTGTCGCTGAAGACAATGGCTCGATCCTTGGATATGCCAGTTATGATCAGTTTCGGCGCGGCCTTGGGTATGGGCGCACCATGGAACACTCGATCATACTTGCTCCCGAGGCGCGGGGGCGGGGTGTGGGGCGCGCGTTGATGGAAATGGTCGAAGACCACGCCCGTGCGGCGGGCGTCGGATCGCTTTGGGCTGGCGTCAGTGGCGAGAACCCGAGAGGCATCACTTTCCATACGCATTTGGGGTTTGAGACGGTCGCAGTGTTGCCAAAAGTCGGCTTCAAGTTCGGCCGCTGGATCGATTTGTCGCTGATGCGCAAATGGCTGCACCCCAAGGGTGACGGCGCAGACGGATCCGCGTAAGGTCACGCCCATGTCCGTATGGTCCCGAATAGCTGATGCGCTTTCTGCGCTGCGCTCTGGCGAAACACTCGCCACAGTGTTCGACAGTTTGCGCACGCCGCCTGAAAGGTCGATTGCCTTCACAATTGCGGTGATTGCACTTGGGGCGAAGATGGCAAAGGCTGATGGATTGGTGACACGCGACGAGGTCACGGCCTTTCGCGAAGTCTTTACCATTCCGGTCACTGAGGAAGACAACGCGGCGCGGCTGTTCAATTTCGCCCGACAAGATGTGGCCGGCTTTGAAGATTATGCGGCGCGTATCGCGCGCATGTTCGAGCAGGCCGATGGCACCCTGTGCGATCTTTTGGAGGGGCTGTTTCATATCGCGGTGGCGGATGGGAATTACCATCCGGCCGAGGACGAATTTTTGGCCCGCGTGTCCGAGATTTTCGGGCTAAGTGAGCGCCAGTTTCGCGCAATTCGAACGCGGTTTGTGTCGGATGCAGAGCCTGACCCCTGGGCGGTCCTGGGGGTTGAGCCGGACACGCCTTTGCAAGAAGTACGCGATGCGTGGCGGTCGTTGGTGCGCGAAACGCACCCGGACCGATTGATGGCGCGCGGCTTTCCCGAAGAGGCGTTGAAAATGGCCGAAAAGCGCCTGATTGCGATCAATCGCGCGTGGGAAACAATCAACGAAACTGCAACCTAGGTGCGCATCGCGACCTACAATGTCGAGTGGTTCTCGAACTTGTTCGATGATCGCGGACACCTATTGGACGACACGCGTTGGTCGGGTCGATACAACGTCAAGAGGTTCGAGCAGCTCGAGGCTTTGGGCATTGTTTTCAATGCTTTGGATGCCGATGGTGTCATGATAATCGAAGCGCCCGACAGCCATCGAAAGCGCGATGGTGTCGGGGCGCTGGAGCGGTTTGCAGATATCATGGGCTTGCGCGCACGGCGTGCCGTGATGGGCTTTGTGAACGATACGCAACAAGAGATTGCGTTTCTCTATGATCCTGACGTCATGCAAGTTGAACACGCCCCGCAAGGCACGCCGCGGTTTGACGAGGCTTATAAAATCGATCTGAATGTGG
>JARFRG010000048.1 GCA_029287375.1 Boseongicola sp.
CCGGACGCCGCGCGTGCTGCACGCATTGCCGAAATTTACGAGCCGTTTCATGCCACCGTGACCGAAGCGCTGGATGGCTTTCGCACACCCCCCGCTTTGGTCACCATTCACAGCTTTACGCCGGTTTGGATGGGGCAGCCACGAGATGTTGAGCTTGGTCTTCTGCATGACGCGGACGACCGCTTGGCGCAGGCCATGATGGCACACGCCGATGCGCGCGTTGATACGCAGCTGAACGCGCCATACGACGCCCATGACGGTGTCACCCACATGCTGCAACGCCATGCGCTGCCTCGTGGTCTGCAAAACGTGATGATTGAGGTGCGTAACGATCTGATCGACGACCCTGAAGGGGTTGAGCGGTTTGCGGACATACTGGCACCTATGCTGACGCAGGCATTGGTACGCGAGGCGACGGCATGATCCGCGCGTTTTCGGCCTATGTGCGTGTCGTGGACGGTCTGAACTGGGCCATCGGACGCGTGGTCATGTACGGCATCTTTGTGATGATGGGAATATTGCTGTGGTCTTCGATTTCGAAGACGTTTTTCCTGCCATCCCTTTGGACGCTGGAAATGGCGCAGTTCGCGATGGTTGCATACTACATGCTTGGCGGGCCGTATTCGATCCAGTTGGGGTCGAACGTGCGGATGGACTTGATTTACGGCGAAATGAGCAATCGCCGAAAAGCCTGGACCGATGCGATTACGGTTTTGTTTTTGATCTTTTATCTTTGTGTTCTGCTCTATGGCGGGATGGTATCGACGTCGTATTCTTTGGGTGACTTCCGCGGCGAGCCGTTTGGCTTTTTCGGCACTTTGTTCGGGTCGTTCGTCACCGGAGGCACCGAGGGAGCAACCGAGGCGCTTGGGCGACTGGAGCGCAGCCCGACGGCGTGGCGGCCTTATCTTTGGCCGATCAAGACAATCATGATTATCGGCATTTTCCTGATGCTGCTTCAGGCAATCAGCGAGCTGTTCAAGGATATCTTGCGCCTGAATGGCGCATGGGCCGAGGGCAAGACCTGATGCCATATGAACTGATCGCGACGCTGATGTTCGCCACGATGATGCTGATGCTGCTGACCGGGCAGAGGGTGTTTGGTGCCATCGGTTTTGTTGCCGTCGTGGCTGCGATGCTGCTTTGGGGCGACCGGGGCGGGTTCGATCTTGGGTTTTCGGCGGCGATGAAGCTGATGAAGTGGTATCCGCTTTTGACGCTGCCGATGTTTATTTTCATGGGCTACGTGCTGTCGGAAAGCCGGATTGCCGATGATCTTTACAAGATGTTTCACGTCTGGATGGGCGGGCTTTCGGGGGGGCTTGCCGTTGGGACCATTGGCCTGATGGTGTTGATTTCGGCGATGAATGGTCTGTCGGTGGCCGGGATGGCGATCGGGGCGACCATTGCGCTGCCCGAGTTGTTGCGGCGAGGTTATGACAAACGGATGGTCACGGGGGTCATCCAGGCGGGGTCCAGTTTGGGGATCCTTGTGCCGCCGTCCGTCGTGCTGGTGTTGTATGCGATGATCGCGCGGCAACCCGTGGGTCAGTTGTGGCTGGCAGGCGTTGTGCCGGGATTGATGATGGCGGCGATGTTCGTGGCCTACATCGTGATCCGGTGTCGCATCAACCCGGCGTTGGGTCCGGTATTGCCGCCCGAGGAACGTGACATACCGATGGCCGAAAAGCTGCGTCTTTTGCGGGCGGGGCTTTTGCCATTGTTCATCTTTTTCACAATGATGGTGCCGTTTGTGAATGGCTGGACGTCCCTTGTGGAAAGTTCGGCCATTGGTGCGATTGCGGCGTTTCTGGCGGCGGTCGTAAAGGGACGGATGACGCGCGAGGTGTTTGAGAATTCCGTGCGCAACACCCTTGGCATTACCTGCATGTTCATGTGGATCATCCTCGCCGCCCTCGCCTTTGGTGCGGTGTTCGACGGGCTTGGAGCGGTAAAAGCGATTGAGAGCTTGTTCACCGAGCGCCTTGGCCTGAACCCATGGGTGATCCTGATCTTGATGCAGTTGTCGTTTATCCTGATGGGCACGTTTCTGGATGACACGGCGATGCTGGTGATCGTGGCCCCGCTTTATGTGCCTTTGGTCGGCGAACTTGGCTTTGATCTGATCTGGTATGGTGTGTTGTATACGATCACGACTCAGATCGCCTATATGACGCCGCCGTTTGGCTATAATCTGTTTTTGATGCGCGCGATGGCGCCGCCCGAAATTACGCTTCGCGACATCTATTCGTCGATCATACCATTCGTTCTGGTCATGGTCGTGGCGCTGACCATCGATATGACTTTCCCGGAAATCGCCTTGTGGCTGCCGGGTTATGTTTATGGAAACTAATATAAAAAGACCTCGGGTGCGGGGCTGTTCATCTTTAACCGAGAGGATATTCTCATGACCACCAGACGTAAGTTTCTGAAAGGTGCCGCGGTTGCCGCACCTGCCGCTGCGCTTGGCGCCCCGGCACTGGCTCAATCGACAATCCGCTGGCGGATGCAGACCTATGCGGGCGCGGCACTGGCCGAGCACGTGATTGATCCCGCAATCGAGATGTTCAACAAGATCGCCGGTGACCGGATGCAGATCGAGTTGTTTTATGCTGACCAGCTTGTGCCTACGGGTGAGTTGTTTCAGGCAATGCAGCGCGGCACGATTGACGCCGTGCAGTCGGACGATGACTCGATGGCGTCGCCAACGGATGTCACGGTTTTCGGTGGCTATTTCCCGTTTGGATCGCGCTATTCGTTGGATGTTCCGGTGCTTTTCAACCGCTATGGACTTAAGGAAATCTGGGACGAAGAGTATTCCGCAGTCGGCGTAAAGCACATCAGCGCGGGGGCCTGGGATCCGTGCCATTTCGCGACCAAAGACCCAATCAACAGCCTGGCTGATCTGCGCGGCAAGCGGGTCTTTACCTTCCCGACTGCCGGACGTTTCCTGAGCCAGTTTGGTGTCGTGCCTGTCACGCTCCCTTGGGAAGATATCGAAGTCGCGGTGCAGACCGGCGAGCTTGACGGCATCGCATGGTCGGGCATCACCGAGGACTACACAGTTGGCTGGGCGGACGTGACAAACTATTTCCTGACCAACAACATCTCGGGCGCGTGGATCGGGCATTTCTTTGCCAATATGGATCGCTGGAATGAGTTGCCCGAAGACCTCAAGACGCTATTCGAAGTATGCTGCGAGCAATCGCACTACTATCGCCAGCACTGGTATTGGGGTGGCGAAGCGGAT